>NZ_CDWTMG010000059.1:0-21802 GCF_977945845.1 Frankia sp. CcMO1 | reverse complement strand
TTTACCTTCGGGGGCCGAGCCTTCGGGGGCCGGAGATCGCGAGAGGCCTCCTGTGGTGGTGGGTCGGCTGCCGCTGGGGGGTAGCCGACCCGCCTCCTGCTGTTTTCGGCGGTTCGCCAGAATGTCATTCGTTTCTGAGTGTCGCTAACGAGTACCGTCGTGAGATGGAGACCGAGACGGCACGTGAGGCCGAACTCGCGTCCGCGCTGCGCCTGTCGGTGATGCGGCTTTCTCGGCGCATGCGCCAGGAACGGTCGAGCCGGCTCACCCCCACGCAGACTTCCGCGCTTGCTACGCTGAAGCGGCATGGCCCCATGACGCTCGGGGAGATCGCCGTCCACGAGCGCGTCCAGCCGCCGTCGATGACCCGGGTGATCGCGCATCTGGCCGTCACCGGGCTCGTCGAGCGCCGGCCGCACCCCACCGACGGCCGTCAAGTGATCGCTGAGGTGACCGAGGCGGGTCGAGCCCTGCTCGAGGACGACCGTCGGCGCCGGGACGAATGGCTGACCGATCGGCTGGCCGAGCTCTCACTCGAGGAGATCGCCGCGCTGAACCGCGCCGCACCGATCCTGGACGCGCTTGCCGGCTCGTAGGCCGCCCGCCGATCCGAGCATCGTTCCAAGCGCCATTCAGAGCTCCACCCAACCGCCCCGCTGATGGGAGGTCTGCGCGGCGGCCATCAGATGGTTCGCAGTGAGCAGGTCGTGGAAGGTGGCGCCGCGGACCAGCCGGGCGTCGTCGAGTTCGGTGGCGCGCACCACGTCGTAGGTGGCCTCCACCAGCCCCGGCCGGGAGGTCGGCACGGTCGGCATCATCAGATCCCGGATGCCGCTGCCGTCCTGGCGGCGGACCAGACGGCCCTGGACGACGATGCGTCCGGAGTCGCCGCACACCGTGAGGGTGGCGGTGCCGAGGTCCCCGCCCATCTGCTCGTTGATCAGAACCGTCGCGCCGCTCGCCGCCAGCAGGGCCAGCGTCACCGGTGCGTCCGGGGTGAGCGCCGGGGCGGGCATCGCGGCCGGATCGGCGCAGACCGCGAGGATCTCGCCGCACCAGCGCGTCGCCAGATCGATGATCTCGACCCGCCCGGCGGGCCCGTTCGGCGCGCCCACCACGGTCATCTGGGTGAGCCGGCCCAGGGAGGGAACGGTCGCCGCGACGTGGGTGGCGGCAGGCCAGGCCCGCCCGTCGAGCGCGACCACGTGGGCGAGATCACCCTCCTCGGCGAGGTCGGCGACCGCGCGCAGGGCCTCGGCCTCGACGGTCGCCGGCCCGGCCAGGAGCACGTGCAGGCCGATCTCGGCCGCTTGCCGGGCGACGATGTCGGACGCGGGCGGCGGCATCTCCACGCAGACCGCCTCGATGTCGTCCGAGAGCAGGGTGAGCAGATCTGCGTACGCCCGTCGGACACCTGCCTCGGCGGCCCAGGCCAGGGACTCCAGCGGTTCCGGGGCGAGGAGACCGACGACGTCGACCCCGGCATCGCGCAGCACCTCGGCGGTGGTGCTGTCCGAGCCATCGGTGACCAGGGCCATCGCGAGGGGCAGGTCCGGCTGCCGCCGGCGCACGACGCGCCGCAGCTCCCGCCATGCCTGAGAAAGGGCGGGATCGCGCGGCGGCACCAGATCGGGGAGCGTCGTCACAGCATTGATAGTGCTCCCCGTCTGGTGGCGAGGGTCGCCGGTCAGCCCGATTGTCGCCGAGAATCGACCGGAGGCCGAGCGCTCGCCATCCGAGCCCGGAGCAGGTCCGTGTCGCACTGTTCGTCTCGTCCCAGGGAGACTGTCGTCCCAGGGAGAGGGAGCCTGTCATTCCAGGGAGGTTGTCGTTCCAGGGAGGTTGTCGTTCCAGGGAGGTTGTCGTTCCAGGGAGGTTGAGCTGGCGACCAGACTGTTCGTGGCGGCCGTCCCACCCCCCGAGGTCGCCGAGGCGCTGCTCGCGGCCGTGCACAGGACGCGCGCCGCGGCGGCGGATCTGCGCTGGACCACGCCGGACCAGTGGCACGTCACGTTCGCCTTCCTCGGGCCAGTGCCGGACGACCGGCGCGCCGAGTTCGACGCGAGACTGGCGCGGGTGGCACGCCGGCACGGCCCGTTCGCCGTCGAGACGGTCGGTGGCGGACGGTTCGGCGACCGGGTGCTGTGGACCGCGGTGCGGCAGCCACCGCCGGTGACCGCGGACGCATCCGTCGACTGCATTGCCGCAGCCGCAGCCGCAGCCGCCGGTGACGTGGCAGGCTCGCGAGCCAGCCCACGCCTGACGGCGCTGGCAGTGGGGGTCCGGCGGGCCGCCGAGCGTGCCGGGGCGGCCGGCCGGGACACCCGTCCGCTGCGCGCACATCTGACGCTCGCCCGGGTGCCGAACGGGCGCGGGCGGGCACTGCAACCGCTCGTCGAGCTGTTGCGTGCCGATGTCCCACCGCTGCCCTGGAGCGTCGAGCGTCTCATCCTGATGAGCAGCTCGGGCGGCGGCGAGTCCGGATCATCCCCCACCTACCGGGCGGAGACGGTCTGGGACCTCGTCGGCGGTCAACCGTCGGTCGAGGGATCCGCCGGGCGGTAGCGGTAGCCCACGCGGCGGATGGTCTCGATGCGATCCCGGTGCTCCGGGCCGAGCTTGCGTCGCAGCCGCGTCACCAGGACATCCACCGTGCGGATATCGGGAGCCGACTCGTCGTCGACCTGATGGCCCCAGACCGAGCAGAGCAGTGCCTCCCGGCTGTACGCCTGCCCGGGATGGCGGACGAAGAAGTCCAGTACCTCGAACTCCAGGTAGGTCAGCTGCAGGGCCCGGCCGTCAACGGTGGCGAGCCAGGCGGTGCGGTCGACCCACACCCCGCGCCGGGGCGGCGCCGCGATCTCCCACTGGCCGGTCCGGAGGCCGGCGCCGGGCGTGTGTGCGGGCGCCGTCGCGGGCAGGGATGGTCTCGGCAGGGACGGTCGTGGAAGGGACGCCGCCGGGACGGACGCCGCACGGGCGGGCGCGGTGCGGGGCGTCCGGTACGGGAGGACGGTCGTCTGTGGGGGCATTGCTGGCCTTTCGGTCAGGTTTCTCTCGGTCACCGAAGATCGGGCGGGCGGCGAGATGCCGTCGACGTGTCAGCGTTCTGGACGGTGGGTGTTCTGGACGGTGGGTCCGCCGGGTACGCGGCGCGGTGGCGCGAAGATGGTGGCGGTGCCTCTCACCGTCGGCGGCGGGGGAGGGCGGGGCCGATGCTGTTCGGGGGAGGTCGGCATATGCAGCTACCAGCGATGACGCTGCCCGGTGGGGCTTTCCTGGCGATACTCGCCGGTTCACGCGAGACGAGGCAACGTCGGTCGACAGGCGGTGGTGTGTCCTAGTAAAGCGTCCGGATCGGCTGACGCTTCGTGAAGCGCCGTGCGGGAGACAGACGCCTGCCCGTCAGGCCGCCGGACAGGCGGCCGAGGCAACGCGGAGCAGATCAATGTGGCCCCGGGTGACCAGGATCAGCCGCTTCAACACAAGAGCAACGGAAGCACACTGCTTCGGCGGTTGCCAAGCATTGAAAAGTATGACTTATCTCACTTCTTGGTCTTTCGGTTGGATCTGTGGTGCATGGCGCAGGCCGTGGAGGTCCCGGGATGTCAATCTTCCCGATGGAAAATCGTGAATATACTCACGGGACTGTTCCAGGAACCGCGGCCGGGGACGTCGGGAACAGGAGATGCCGTGGCTCTGCCTGATTTCTTCGTGATCGGTGCTCCCGACGCGGGTACGGAGGTCTTGCACGAGGAACTCGGCCGCCATCGATCCGTCTTCATGTCCGAGATCCCGCAACCGGGGTACTTCCTGGCCGGGCGCATCCCGGAAAGCGGGCTCGATGTCACCACGGCCGGCCGGGCCGGCGTCGTCTGTTCCGCTTGGGACGAGGCCGGCAGGAGTGCCGGCCTTCCGGGCTGTGTGGCTTGCGCCGGGCCGGGCGAGCGATCACTTGTCCGTCGGCGATCCGACTACGAGGCGCTGTTCGACGCGGCTCCGGCGGGCGCGGTGCGCGGCGAGAGCACCCCGTATTATCTCGCCGACTTTACGGCGTTGCGGCATATTCACGAACTGCTTCCCTACGCGAAGCTCATCGTCGTTCTTCGCGATCCGGTGGAGCGGGCCTACGCGAACTGGGTCCGGATGCGGCTGGCCGGTCTTGAGGACCTCGACGATTTCGGACGTGCCGTGGCCGCCGAGGCCGCCCGGACGGCCGCGGGCTGGCCCTGGCCGTGGCGCTACCTGGCTCTGGGCAGGTACGGTACGCAGCTGCAGCGGCTGTTCACGCTGTTCCCCCGCGAGCAGGTACTCCTGACGGCGCACCGCGATCTGATCGGGGATCCCGCCGCCGTCATCCGACGAGCCCACGGTTTCTTGGGGGTCAAGCTGGGGGTCGAGCGCCGAGGCCGACCCGGACTACCCGGGACGTCCGTGCCGGCGCTCCCGTCCGTGCTGGCTTTCCCGGCCCCCCGGCTGGATCCGGCGATCGGGGCCCGGCTGCGGGACGGGTTCCGCTCCGACATCGCCCTGCTGAGCGACGTGACGAGACGCCGGTTCGACGAGTGGCTCGTCGAACCGGTGGACGACTCCTGACCAGCACCTTGGCCCGCGAGCCAAGAGGGTAGCGTCGACCGGGATGAGCGTGTCAGCAAGCAGCGATTCCACGGGCGGTGCGCACGCCCCCGAGGTCCCGCCCGTCCCGGGGGGCGGCGAGCCCGCCGCCGCGACAACCCGCCCGCCCACGCCCGAACCGTTGCCCTACGACGGGGTCGCCTCCGTCGCGGTGGGAACCGTGCTGTGGGCCATCGCCGCGCTGGTCCTGGCGTTCTTCCTCGACGATCTGCGGGACGACGGCCGGCTCTGGTGGTTCGCGACGGCGATCTGCGGCTTCGTCCTCGGGCTCGCCGGCCTGTGGATCGTG
The DNA here is from genome assembly GCF_977945845.1 of Frankia sp. CcMO1. NCBI lineage: Bacteria > Bacillati > Actinomycetota > Actinomycetes > Frankiales > Frankiaceae > Frankia > Frankia sp. CcMO1. The sequence goes on along the minus strand of NZ_CDWTMG010000059.1, from coordinate 16,878 downwards.
ATCCGCCGCCGCAACCGGCTGCGGGCGCGGGGAACCCCCGACCACACGGATCGATAGTCCAGCGACCGGAACCCACCGGCGCGGCTCAGGTCTCGTCGAGGTCGTCCTCCGCGGCTCGGAAGGCGGTACCGTCAGGGTCGCGCAGCGCCGCGGCCAGCGCATGCCGCCGGTCCCACTGCCCGCCGCGCCAGGCCAGGGCCCGCGCGAGCGCGTCCGAGCCGGCCTCGGCATCCACGTAGATCTCGCCGCCGATCCCGCCGAGTACCCGCCAGGGCACCCGGGTCGGCCGGCCGGCGAGATCCTCGACCAGCAGCGGGTCGTGAACCCGGTACGGTGTGCCGTCCGGTGCCTGCCGGGCCTCGCCGGGGCCCGCCGAGACGATCTCGCAGGTGCCCGCCTCGGCGGCGAGGCGCACGCCGAGGACGTGGGCCACCTCGGCCGCCCGGTCCAGCGGGAGACGCAGCCCGAAGCGGTCCGCGCCGAGCAGCCCCAGCATGTCCGGTGCGTCCACCACCACGACGTCGGCGCAGGCCCGGACGCCGTCCGGGGTGCGGACGGTCAGTGGCGGGTCGAACCGCCCGTCGTGGGCGGAACCGTCCGGCGCCGTCAGGACCCGGGCCACCGCGTCGACCGCGGCGATGTACAGCGTGCGAGCCGCGGGCCACGGTACGTCCCGGTCGGCGTCGCCCAGCCGGTCGAGCAGGTCCATCACCGCGCCCAGGTCGCCGAGGACGTCCTCCAGCGTCAGCCGGCAGCCGAGGTGGCGCAGGAACTCGTCGTCGACCCCCGGGAGCGGTGCCGCCGGCGCGAACAGCCCGGTGAGCAGGGGGTCCGCGTCGGGTAGGACGAGCTCGCCCGGAGGCAGAACCCTGCCGTCCCGGTGCGCCGGGTGTTCCGCGGAGTGGGGCGCCCGGCCGTCGCCACCGACGGGCAGCACCGCGTGTCGCGCCAGCCACCAGCGCGTATAGGACGGCTCGGGGGCGAACACGACGTCCCGCAACGGTGGTCGGGCGAGCTCGGCGAGCGCCTCGGGCCAGGCGGCCCGGTCGACGAGTTCGAGGTCGCGTACCGCCGCGAACACCCCGATCATGGCGGGTGCCGGTGGCCCGTCGGGAGGCGGCCGACGCAGGTTCGCCGAGCCGCCCGGCGCACCGTGGTCGTCCGCCGTGACGTCGTCAACCCAGGTGTCGCTGTCGTCGAGGTCGAGCAGGATCTGCTCGTCGGGATCCAACGGCAGGTCGTGGGCGTGCAACACCCCGAAGGTATGCAGCACACCGACCTTCGCCAGCACCTCGGCGGGCCAGGCCCGCGCGACCTCGGCGCTCAGGGTGCCGAAGGGTGCGTCCTCGGCGAGCACCCGATCCAGGGGGCCTCCCTGGATCAGCAGCTCGCCGGCCGGGGTGAAGCCACCGTCGCCGTCCGGCAGCAGCAGCTCGTCGAGCCAGCTCAGGTCGGCCGTGGACTCCTCGCTCGCGTCCCGGGCCAGCGCCAGCACCGCGTTCGCCAGGGCGGTGAGATCATCGGGATCGTCCTCCGGATCGGCGTCCAGGACCGCCTCGCGTACCGCCGCATCCCGTAGGACACCCGCCGGAGTGCCCTCAAGCGCGCCGAGGGTGCGCAGGGCATCCCGCGCCGCGTCCTGGGCGCAGGCGTCGGGATGTACGACCCGCAGCGGCAGCCCCGATCGGGCCAGCGCGACGATGTCGAGGTCGGCGGTGGGCAGCAGGGTCCCACGCGGACCGGTGACCATCCGCGTCCGCAAGGCGCTGGACCCGGCTGCGCCGCTCGGCTCGGTGCCCTCCCAGGGCGCGGGAACCTCCGCGACCGGTACTGGAAGCGCGCCGAGCGCGTCCCGGTCCGGCGCCCCGACCAGGAGCGGATAGAGACGTCCCCACCAGTGTGGCGGGCGGGACACCCCGGAGAGCAGCTCGACCAGGGCGGCGCTGTCCACCCGTCGAACGCCCAGGGTGGAGAGTGCGGTACGCCACCGGCGGGCAGCATAGGCCGCCGGGAGCAGGCCGGGAACCTTCCCAGCGACCTTCGCCGCGACGGTGTCGTCACCATCCGGACCCGCCCCGTCCGTGCCGGCGATCTCGGCCGGGTCGGTCCCGGTCCAGGCCTCGGCCAGGTCGGCCCCGGTCCAGGAGGAGCGCAGCAGCTCGGTGACCACATCGGTCGCGGGGCCGAGATCGCAGACGGAACAGTCCCGGCCACGCAGACCGCCGGGCAGTAGCGCCGCGTCCGGGAGAAGTCGGGTCAGCGCGTCCCGTAGCCTGCCGTCGACCTCGCCCACCGGCAGCCCCGTCGGCACGAGGGCCAGCGCGGCCAGCGGGTCGCCAGGCGTCTCGTCTGGATCTCTGCCGGCGTCTGGATCCCTGCCGGCGCCCAGGTATTCGGCCAGCGCCACGGTGGCTGCGCTCAGCTGATCGGTGAGCCAGTCCCGTAACGGACCCGATACCGTGTGTCGACGCGAGGGATCCAGTGGCAGCTCGACGCTCGCCAGGATCGGCAGCGAGATCGGTTCGTCCGTCGGCTGAGGTGCCCGCACGACCCGGGCGACGCCCTCGGGCCATCCGCCGTCGCGGACCATGACCCGGGCGGTGAAGCGGTTCCGGCCGCGCTCCTCTACCGGGCGGTCGGCCAGCAGGCTGGCCGGGATCATGCCGCTACGGGCGATGCCGCGCCATCGCTCGCCGTCGAGATCGCCGTCGAGCTCGGCGATCTCCACACGCGTCGACGTCGCGCTCGACGCGGGCTGGGATGAGCCGCCCCCGCGGATCCATCGACAGGTGATCGTTCGAACGGTCCCGTTGACGTCGACCACGATCTCGCTGGGACCGCCGAGGACGAGCGGCAGGGTCGGATCGAGCCCGGCCAGCAGATCCCGGGCCGCCGTGGCCGCCGCGACGTCCCGCAGCGGGAGGCGGACCACGGTGTCGTACCCGTCCGGCGGTGCAGGCGGCGCGGGAAGATCGAACGGTAGCCGGAGGATGGGTACCGCCCCGTCGCGCCGGGCCAGTTCTTCGGGCAGGCCCGGCGCCGGCGCCGGCGCCGTGGTGCCGGCGCCGCCGCCCACCCCCGCGGCCGTCACGGCCTCGATCACCCTGCTCTTCGACCAGGTGACTCCGGACGCCCCCGCGCCCGGGCGGGACCGGGAGACGATCGAGGGATCGTCGCTCACCGCGAGTACCGCGGCGAATCCGGCGCCGAACCGCCCTACCGACGTGGTGTCCCGTTTCGCCGAGGCACGCAGGGTCGACAGCGCCTCCACCCCCGCCGGGCTCAGCGGTGCCCCCGTGTTGGCGATCTCTAACAGGCCGCCGGGACCGGCGCCGGTCTTCGAAACATCAGGAGCATCCGGGGCAGCTAGAACGTCCGGTGCATCCGACTCCGAGGCGGAGGTGCGCAGCCGCAGGTACACCCGGGCCGGGACGCCGGCCTCACGCGCGGCGTCGACCGCGTTCTGCACAAGTTCGACGACGAGGCGGTCGCGGTAGGCGCCGAGAGCCGCGTCCTCCTCGGCATTGGCGTCTTCCCGGAAGCGGGCCGGGGAGGCGGCCCAGGCGTCAAGAACCCGCTGCCGGATCGCGGCGGTTCCGTACTCGTCGGCGGGAGCGCGCGGGATCGTCACTGGCACCCGTCCATACTCGTCTTCCCGCCCGGCAGGGCGGGGGGTCGGGTCCGGCACACCGGCGCGCGCGGACGGCCGGATACGACCGCGTACCGGTTTGTACTGGGTGGTACCTGGTGGTACCGGGCAGGATGGAGGGATGCCACCCCGCGGACGCCGCCAGGATCCCCTGGCGACCGGTACCGAGCTGGCCGCGACGTTGGCGGACCAGTGGCAGCGGATCGTCGATGCGGTGAGTGTCCTGCCCGACGGGACTCTCGGGGCGCCGAGTCCGCTGCCCGGCTGGATGGTCGGCGACCCCGTCCTGCACGTCTCCCGCTCCGCGACCGCGCTCACCGAGGCCCTGGCCCCCGCGGTCCCGGCGTCCCGGCGCACGACGGATCTCGTCACGGCGAGGGATCTCGTCACCGCGAGCGGCTACCTGACGGGCGCCGGAACCCGGGCGGAGGCCGTCGCGGACACCGCCCGCTCGCTGGCGGCAAACCGTGGGCCGGCCGAGATCAGAGGCCGGCTGGCCGGCGAGGTGTCGGCCGCGGTGGCCGCCATGGCCGCGGCGACTCAGGAAGCGGTGGTCCCGACGCCGGGCGGCCCGATGCGACTGGCGGAGTTCCTGCGCACCCGAGCGGTCGAGGCGGTGGTGCACGGCCTCGAGCTAGGCGTCACGCCGGCCCGGGGGGCGCTCAAGGCGGCGACGAAGGTGTTCGCGGAGATGTTCGCCGAGCGGGCACCCGGACGCTCGGTGGAACTGCGGGTGCCGCCGTTCACGGCCGTGCAGATCGTCGAGGGTCCACGCCATACCCGGGGCACACCGCCGAACGTCGTCGAGGCCGAACCTGTCGCCTTCGTCCTGCTGTGCGCGGGCCGCCTGCCGTGGGCCGAGGCGGTGGCCGACGGCCGGGTCGCGGCCAGCGGCGAGCGCGCCGACCTCAGTTCCTACCTGCCCCTCCTGTAGGTGCGGGTTGGCTGGGCCGGATGATCTACCAGGGACGATCTGGTCCGTCCGGGGCATGCGCGCACAACGGCCGATGCGCGTCCTCACTGCTAGCGTGGTGGGAGGTAGCTGCCGGGGCGAGGCGGTGGTCGGAGTGGTCGGAGTGGTCGGCGCGTCTCGGCACGTCGGCGGACGAGCCCGGCACCTCAGTCCCGCATGGTCCCGCGCGAGATCGTCCGCATTCTTCGGTATCCCTGACCTGTCGAGGAGTCCTGGTGCCAGACGTCGCACCCCGCTTCGGCGCCATCCCCGGATGGGAATCCGACCTCTCCGACGAGCCGGGGCCGCGTGACGCCTGTGGTGTGTTCGGGGTGTGGGCGCCCGGCGAGGACGTGGCGAACCTGGCCTACTACGGCCTGTACGCGCTGCAGCACCGCGGTCAGGAGGCCGCCGGCATCGCGGTCGGGGACGGCCGGACTGTGGTGGTCTTCAAGGAACTGGGGCTCGTCGCTCAGGTCTTCGACGAGGTCACCCTGTCCAGCCTGAGCGGCCATGTGGCGGTCGGCCACACCCGGTACTCGACGACGGGCTCTTCTACCTGGGAGAATGCCCAGCCGTCGTACCGCACCGCCCGCTTCGGCGGCCCCATCGCGCTCGGGCACAACGGCAACCTCACCAACATCGTCGAGCTTGCGCGGACGCTCGGCGCGGAGCGGGACCGCCTGCGGGCGACCACCGACTCGGACCTCATCACCGCCATGCTCGCCGACCATCCCGGCCCGACCCTCGTCGACGCGGCGATGGACGTGCTGCCCCGCCTGACCGGGGCCTTCTCGCTGGTCTTCTCGGACGCCTCGACGCTGTATGCCGCCCGGGACGCGCACGGGATCCACCCGCTCGTGCTCGGCCGGCTCGACGGCCATCCCGACGGCGCGTGGATCGTCGCCAGCGAGACGGCTGCCCTCGACATCGTCGGCGCCACTCTCGTGCGGGAGATCGTTCCCGGTGAGCTGGTCGTTATCGACGCCGAGGGGATGCGTTCTCGCACGTTCGCCCGGCCCGATCCGCACGGCTGCCTGTTCGAGTACGTCTATCTCGCCCGCCCGGACACGTCGATCGCCGGACGCTCCGTGCACGCCACCCGGGTCGACGTCGGCCGGCAGTTGGCCCGCGAGGCGCCGGTGGAGGCCGACCTGGTCATCCCCGTGCCGCAGTCCGGGGTACCCGCCGCGGTCGGCTACGCGGAGGAGTCGGGCATCCCGTTCGGCGAGGGCCTGGTCAAGAACTCCTATGTCGGGCGCACCTTCATCCAGCCCTCGCAGACGATCCGGCAGCGCGGGATCCGGCTCAAGCTGAACCCCCTGCGGGACGTGATCGAGGGGCGTCGCCTCGTCGTGGTGGACGACTCGATCGTCCGCGGCAACACGCAGCGCGCGCTGGTGCGCATGCTGCGGGAGGCCGGCGCGGCCGAGGTCCACATCCGGATCTCCTCGCCGCCGGTACGGTGGCCCTGCTTCTACGGCATCGACTTCGCGACCCGCGCCGAGCTGATCGCCAGTGAGGCCGGCATCGAGGAGATCAGAACCTCTCTCGGGGCCGACTCGCTGGCCTACGTCTCGTTGGAGGGCCTCATCGAGGCCTCCCGCCAACCGGCCGGCACGCTCTGCCGGGCCTGCTTCGACGGCGTGTACCCGGTTCCGCTGAACGATTCTGACAAGCTCGGCAAGCATCGGCTGGAGGCGACGGGCGGCGCGGAGACCACCGATGACATGATCACCGAGGCGCTGCGACGCGGCGTGACGCTGGGCATGAACGGTGCCGATCCCTCCCCGGACAACCACGACGCCGAGCCCGAGCTTGAGCCCGAGCCCCAGCCGGCCGGGGTGAGGCCCGCATGAGCGGTGGATTGAACTCGTACCGGGCGGCCGGGGTCGACGTGGCCGCGGGCGAGCGTGCCGTCGAGCTGATGCGTGGTCACGTTGCGCGCGCCACCCGGCCCGAGGTCGTCGGTTCGCTCGGCGGATTCGCCGGCCTGTTCGCGCTGGACACGGCGCGGTACCGCCGGCCGCTGCTCGCCTCGTCGACCGATGGTGTGGGTACCAAGATTGCCGTTGCCCGGGCCCTGGACACGCACGGCACCGTGGGTATTGATCTGGTCGCCATGGTCGTCGACGACCTCGTGGTGTGCGGCGCGGAGCCGCTGTTCCTGCTCGACTACATCGCGTGCGGCTCCCTGGTCCCCGCGCGCGTGGCCGAGATCGTCTCCGGCATCGCAACCGGCTGCGAGCAGGCGGGGGCGGCGCTGGTCGGCGGGGAGACCGCCGAGCACCCCGGGCTCATGGGTAGCGACGACTACGACCTGGCCGCGACGGGGGTCGGGGTCGTGGAGGCCGACGACGTGCTCGGGCCGGAGCGAGTCCGGCCCGGGGACGTGGTGGTCGCGATGGCATCATCCGGCATCCACTCCAACGGCTTCTCGCTCGTACGGCATATCTTGTTCGGTCCCGTCGATTCTGGCCAGCCAGGTGGGATTCCCGAGACCGCGCGGGAGGATCTGGAGTCATACGTCCCGTCCCTGGGGGGCACGCTGGGCGCGTCCCTGCTGGTTCCGACCCGCATCTATGCCCGGGACTGCCTGGCGCTGGCCGCGGCTGTCGAGGTGCACGCCTTCGCCCACATCACCGGCGGCGGTCTCGCGGCGAACCTCGCTCGGGTCATCCCGCCGGGCCTGCTGGCCACGGTGGACCGGGCGTCGTGGTCAGTGCCCCCGATCTTCGGTCTGCTCGCCGAGCGCGGCGGGGTGACCCAGGCGGACATGGAAGCCACCTTCAACCAGGGAGTCGGCATGGTAGCGGTCCTGCCGGCCACCGCGGTCGCCGACGCTCTCGCGCTGCTCGCCGCGCGGGACGTGCCGGCCTGGGTGGCAGGGGAGGTCGGCGCGGCGGGCGCTCCGGAGCCAGCCGGCGCGGCCAGAGCCCGGCTCGTCGGCCGGCATCCACGCTGAGGCGGCCCCTCCGGGGGCAGCACGTCCGGGCAGGGCAACCCCCTGGGCAGGGCAACCCCCCGGGCAGGTTGGGCAACCTGTCCGGGCAGCCTGGGCTGATCAGGAGTGAACTGGCGAAGAAGCATGCAGCGCAGCCAGGATCACGGCAGCACGTTATGGCGGTGGGAGCCCGGGTCTGAGCCCGGACGACCACCATCGGCGACGACCACCGCGGTGAGCCTGCCGCGGTGAGCGACTACCGAAGCGACGCTGTCAGCGGGAGGAACGTCGATCGTCCTCGTCGTCTGCGTAGGCGTCGTATCCGTAGTCGTCATCTACGTACGAGTCGTCGTTGTTGTTCTCGCGCGTCGAGCCCGCGCCCAGATCCGCCTTCAATCGGTCGAGATCCATAGTGGGCGAGTTGTACTTGAGCTCGCGGGCGACTTTCGTCTGCTTGGCCTTAGCTCGGCCGCGCCCCATGGCTCGACCCCCTCGAACATGACGACGGGGACCCGCCCCGGTGCTCTCACTGTCTCGTGCTTCCCGAGACTACAGGGACCGGAGGCTTCTCGGCACGCCAACCCGACAGTTGCCTGTCCCCGGACAAGGTGCCCGCGATCGGAAACGGTGTATGAACCCGCTTGTCCGGTGGGTTCGATCGGGGATATCTGCTCGTCCCCGCCGTCGGCGGCCCGTTTGACGGGGCCTAGATGTGATCATCGTCACCTGTCCCCGTTGACGTTCAGGCCTCCGCCGGGCGGGTGATCGTTCCTGGTGGCGGGGGTGTGCCTCGCCCCCACGGTGTGCTTCGCCCCACCCCGGTCGGCATCAGGGCAGCAGGATCCCCCGCAGGCGTCCCACGTCGGTCATGCGGCGTTCGGCGAGCCGCTCCGCGGCCTCGGTCGGGGTCACCCCCTCAGCTTCGGCGAGGCGGAACACCTCCGAGGTGGTGTCGAAGATCTGCGCGGCCCTGGCCCGGGCCCGCTCCGGCGAGTAGCCCTCGATCTCGTCCGCGACCTGGATCAGGCCGCCGGCGTTGACCACGAAGTCGGGGGCGTACAGGACTCCGGCGTCGGCGAGCTGCCGCCCGGCCTCGGGCTGCGCGAGCTGGTTGTTGGCGCCGCCGCAGACAACGCCGGCTCGCAGCCGGCGGACGGTCTGCACGCTCAGCGATCCGCCCAGCGCGCAGGGGGCGTACACGTCGACGTCGAGGTCGAGCAGGTCGTCCGGGTCCGGCACGGTCTCGGCCGCCGGAAACTCCACCCGCAGCCGGGCCAGGGCCACCGGGTCCACGTCGCCCGCGACCACCGAGGCGCCGCTGTCGAGGAGATGCCCGACGAGCCGCCGCCCGACCTTGCCGACTCCCGAGACCGCGACGCGGCGCCCCGCCAGGCTCGGCGTTCCCCACCGGTGCCGGGCGGCGGCGCGCATGCCCTCGAAGACTCCGTAGGCGGTCAGCACGCCGGAGTCGCCCGAACCGCCGTGCGCCGGTGACCGTCCGGTCACCCACCGGGTTTCCCGGGTGATGATGTCCATGTCCGCCACGTAGGTACCGACGTCGCAAGCGGTGATGTACCGGCCGCCCAGTGAGGCGACATGGCGGCCGAAGGCGCGCAGCAGCGGCTCCGACTTCGCGACGGCCGGATCACCGATGATGACGGCCTTCCCGCCGCCGAGGTCCAGCCCGGCGCAGGCGGCCTTGTAGGCCATCGCCCGGGACAGGGCGAGGGCGTCCGCCAACGCGACCTCCTCGTCGGCGTAGGGGTGGAAGCGAGTACCGCCCAGCGACGGCCCCAGCGCCGTCGAGTAGACGGCGATGATCGCGTGAAGACCCGAGGGACGGTCCGAGCACAACAGCACCTGCTCATGGTCACAAACGGCGCTGAACAGGGACGACATGGCGCACCTCTCTCCTCGGGGCCTCCGTGGGGCACGCGGCCCCCACCGCCCTGATCCCGCGCCGCGGGCCGAACCACCCGCGCCGCGCCCAGGGCCCGCAGATCGTGTCCTGGCGAACCCTACGGCGCTGGTAGGCCGGACGGCTTGTGTGCGGACGTGCCAGGATCCAGGGCATCCGCGTGGGTGTCGTCGGTCGGATCGCGCGCGGTACGTGGGTCCTGAGGTGCCCGTCGTCTCCCCCGCGGCGTATCTGCGGGTGTACGAACCGCTCGCTGCCTTTCCCGCGGCCGAACGTGGCCGCTGGCAGCGTTACGCCGCCGCGGGGCCGCCGTCGCGCCGGGCCGGTTCCCGCCGGGAGCGGGTCCTGGCGCTGGTCGCGACCGTCCGTCCCACCCTTGACGTCGCCGACGAGTCGGCCTTCGTCCAGTGGATCGACGGTCTGATGTTCGTCTGTCCGTGGTCGACCCAGCTGCGGGTGTGGCAGGCGGCGCTCGAGTTCCGCGGCCTGATGCCCGACCGCGTCGCGGAGGCGTTCCTGCCACGGCGGATCATCGAGCCGGCCGAGGTCGAGCTGGACCGGTGGAAGGCCCGCCGCCCCGCGCTCAAGGTCCACGTGCAGACCTGTACCTGGATGGTGCCACCGCCGTGGTTCCTGCTCTTCGACCCGGCCGAACGGTCCCTGGTCACGGGGGACACCGCCGAGCGGTCCATGATCTACCGCACCACGATGAGCCTCGCCAGACGGCGGGCGGGCCGGGCGGTGGAGGCGGTGGAGGCGCTGCGGGCGAGCTCTCCGGACGCCCCGGGAGTCGAGGGCGTCGGCGAGCTGGCCCGTTGGCTGGGGTCCTTCCATCCACAGAGCAGGGTCGAACTGGACTACGACGGGCTAGTTGACCTGCTGGACGATGACATGCTTCGGCGCGACAACTCTGTAGAGGACATCGTCGAGGCTGTCAGTGCGTTACGCCGTGGGCGAACAGACCTAGCGGTCGAAGCCTACGAACGAGTCCTGATGAGGTGGAGGCCCCTGCAGGCACGGGAATCCGCGAGCTGATCGGCGCATTCTGTTAACTGAGAGTTGCCGCCCGCTTCGGACGAGCTGTGACTAGTCAGTAGATGGTCCTGACGTGCCATGTCCGAAATGCCCCCGAAGGATGCACGATCTGTATGGGACGGAGCGACGCTCTGTGACGGGAGGCCAACGCAATGACGACACGAACGCCAGACGCTGAGCCGCTGCTGACGCCCGCCGAGGTTGCCACGATGTTTCGGGTGGACCCGAAGACCGTGACCCGGTGGGCGAAGGCCGGAAAGCTGACGTCGATTCGGACCCTGGGCGGTCACCGCCGGTACCGAGAGGCGGAGGTGCGTGCCCTGCTGAAGGGAGTTCCGAGCATCGGAAGTGACATCTAGGTTCGCGCCAACCTGGCGCGTTGCACGAGCCCCCTCCTCTCCTCGGGTACGGGTCCTCGGGTGCGGGCCGCACGGCTGACAGTGCGAGGGTGTCGGTCGTGAGTCCCACGGAATAGGGCCGAAGGTCTCGAGAGCGGTTGATCGTCCCGTATCGGACGACAGCCGGAGGCTGCGGTATCACCATCGGGCCGCTGATGGAGGGGTAGATAGATCCAGGCGTCGGGTCGTCCGGCATGTGGGTGAGCCCATGCGTCGGGGTCCTGTCCCGCCGACGTCCCGCGTCAAGGACCACCTCCGCACCGGGAGGGCGCTGGGTGGACCTGCTGGGGAACCGGCGGACGGCTGTTACGGCTGTCCGCCGGTCTCGTCGCGCTGGGCCGAGGCACTGGACGGACAGCCGAGGCACTGGACAGCCGAGAGGCTGGACAGAGATCGCTGGACAGAGATCCGAGCTGCCCGGAGGTTGATCATCGTCGGACCGCCGCCTGGCGCCGTAACCCGCCCGGCACCGTGACGTCGGGCGGCGCCGATGACCAGGGCTGGGGGCGGAAGTCGGCTGTGCCCGGTTTCCGGCCCAGTACCAGCGCCTTCCGGTTCACGAACAGCTTCGCTCCGCAACCGTTGCTGGCCGTTTCGGCGCCATGGTCGACTCGGCGGCTGGGCCTCGGCGACGCCAGCCGGGGCCTGTGCGGCGGGATGATCTACGCTGTGCGTGATCTGTTCGAGGCCGGAATCGGGCCGCCGCCTGACGTCGTGGCGCCGGCCGTCGGGTCCCCGCTGTACGCGTACCTCGTCCGCCGCCTGCTGGAGAGCTTCGACATCCCGCGGGGGGTGGCCCGCTACTACCGGCTCATGCAGGGTGCCGACGCCGACGCCAACCGGGGGATCCGGGTCCGGCCGGGGGCCGCGCGGACGAGCCTGGCGGACGAGTGGCCACGGATCCGGCTCGATCTGGACGAGGGGTTGCTGTCCCCGATCGGGATCATCACGGTGCGGTCCTCCGATCCGCGGCTGCTCGGCCTGAACCATCAGGTGCTCGCTTACGCCTATGTCCAGGCCGGAACGTCGATCACACTCCGTGTCTATGATCCGAACGCTCCCGGGGACCGGGCCGACGAGGTCACGCTGAGTTTCGATCTCGCCGAGGTCCATGGTCGCGGCGATCCCGCCGGGCCGGCGCGGATCGAGCACTCGATCGCGATCGGGGGGCGGCCGGTCCGAGCCTTCTTCCGTTCCCGCTACCGATGGGTCGACCCGCGCCGCGCCATCGCGCCCGCGGCCGGCCGCCCCGCGGGGCAGGAGGCGCCGCCGGGCCGTTCACGCCTGGAGAAGGGTCGGTGACGCGGCAGCCGGGTGGCCGGGCAGTCGTCGGGCAGCCGGGTGGTCGGCTGGCCGGCCAGGGGAGCGTTCCCACGGGGATGCCGAGCGGTCGGGATGGCCCGGGAAGGGTTTGTCGTCCGACCGGGCCATCCCCTATGCTTGCGGTGTTTCAGACGATCGACGTCGCGGCTGGGCGGATGCGCAGCCTCGCTGAGGGTCGTCGCCGCGCCCCCATCGTCTAGCGGCCCAGGACGTCGCCCTTTCAAGGCGGTAGCACGGGTTCGAATCCCGTTGGGGGCACGGATAGTAGTTAATAGGTTATTTTGTGTAACAAGCCGAGGTGCCTCCGAGCGGCAGCGATGACAACAAATTGATCGACTGCTTCTTCAAGTTATCAATCATGCCGTCCGTAATGTCAGATTATGTGACATTCATTCCTGATGTACCGCGGTGCAAGGCCCTCGCCGCCTTGGTTGCACGGGGGAGACCTCGGCGATGATCCCCGTTGAGCCAGCGGCCGGATGCAGGTGTGTCATCTGGGCCAGGCCCCGGAGGAACTTCAGTGGCGACTGTTCGAGATCACCCAGCTCACCGTGCGTCTCCATTCGGACAGTGACCGCGTCACCCTTCACATCAAACTGCCCAGCGACTACCAGCGCCCACCGCCGAAGGGGCAACGGCCAGCCGGCCGGTGAGATCCACCCGGATGTGGCCTGTCCGGGCCCACCCGACGACAGTCCTGAGCGCTTACCGGTCGCCGGGGGTCTTGGAGCGGGTGACGGGGACGACGGTGAGGAGATCGTCCAGCCCTGTGAAGTCGTCGGGGTTGGTGGTGTACAGCGGTAGGTCCTCGGCGATCGCGATAGCGGCGATCATCAGGTCGGCCACGCGCCGTCGGGGCTTGCGGCCGGCGCTGATCACGGCAGCGCAGACCCGGCCATAGATACGGGCGGCTTCCGCGTCGAACGGGATCGCGTCGAACTCGTTCTCCGCGCGCTGCAGCACATCCAGCCGCCGGGCCCGTTCGGCGTGCTCGTCGTACTCGTTCTGCTCCTCGTTCCGGCGCACCTCGTGCGGGCCCGCGGACAGCTCCGCCAGCGTGACGGCGGTGATCGCCATTTCGGCGGGCAGCTCCTCGGGATCCACCCATCTGCGCAGGATCATGATGTTCGTGTCGAGCAGCCCCTGCGCGTGGTCACCGGCCATACGGGTCGTCCGCTTCCTGCTCTGCCGTGGCGTCCTGGTCGGCGCGGAAGGCGTCCAGGGAGATGCCGGGGGCGCTGCGGGACATCGCCGCGAACTCGCTGCGGGACACAAACCGCCTGCGGCGCCGCAAGGGGACCAGTTCGCCGATCTGGTGTCCGTCACGAGTGACCGTGAACGCCTGGCCGCTCTGGACCGCGTCCATGATCTCCTTGGACCTGCTGCGCAGGTCACGCTGGGTGATCTCAGGCTGTGCACTCATACACGTATGATATCCAAGCGGTGCCACAAGGTGCTACCTGGTGGCACCTTGTGGGATGCGGCAGTGGAAGGACTCCGGGATGTCGGTAATCGACCTCACTGCCGGCCGGGAGTCCCGTTCGCACGCGCATCCGTTCCGATGCCGTGGGGATACGGCCGGCACGGCGTCACCGGGCCGTTCTCAATGGCCCTTGACACCTGCACTATTCTGTGTTGGTTCCCGTTGGGGGCACACTTCGATCAGCAGCCTGAAGCGCTTGCCTACCAGGCGTTTCAGCCTCGATGTCCCCCTGGGGCCGTCCGGCTCGCGCCGGTGAACTCCGGTCGGCTGTGCCGAAGTGACGCCGAAGTTCGGCGGCGGCTACCCGTGGGTGGGCGGGCTCCTCCTGGCCGCTACGACAGGCGGAGTCGCTCGGTGGGCTGCCCGGTGACCGTGGCGATCAACTCGAAGTCCTTGTCGACATGCAGCACCACAAGCCCGGCCAGCTCGGCCGTCGCAGCAATGATCAGATCGGGGACGGACGGCGCGCGATGGTGCCCGAGGCCGGCGAGCAGCCCTTGAACCTCCACGGCCCTGGACTCGATCCGGGGCGTCACGTTCTCGACGGGCATCGCCGAGACCGGCGGCCGGCGTAACCTGACACGAAGATCATTGACGGATCTCGCGGAAAAGCCGACCTCCAGAATCGTGACCGTCGTGATACGGACCAGACCTCGCTGGATACGGGACAGCCACAGGTCGGCATCGGGACTCTCGCTCAGCCGGACGAGGGCGGACTTGTCGACAAGCCAACGCTGCGTCTCGGCCGTGGTGGTCACGTCCAGGCCTGCCGCATGACCTCGGGGTCGCTGAGATCACGAAACGCGGCGCTGAACCAGCGCAAGTCGTCCAGGGTCACCGGGGCTATCGAGCGCGCCGCGTCCTGGGCGAGTTGCCGGCGAAGGTACTCGTTGCGAGACAGGCCGAGCCTGGCGGCATGAGCCTCGACGGCGGCCAGCACGTCATCGGGTACGTCACGAATGAGCACGTCGGACATCGACCGCACCTCCAAGGGCTGAACCTGCAGGCGATATCCAATGCTATCAGGACCCGACTGCCCGTACCTGACCGCGTCGCCGCGTCGCCGCGTCATGCCCGGCAGGGCCGAGCCCGGATGGCTTGGCTTCGGACCTGGAAGCACGGTCGACTGTCGATCTGGCCCGTGGTCAAGCCGATCATCGGGAGCGGGCCCCTCGGCCCGGGCGTCGAGGTGCTTCGCCAGTTCCGGGACCTGGGAACCAGTTCCGGGACCTGGGGAGGTGGAGAGGGGCGCGACGGCGCGCGTGAGGCTCAGGGCCTGCTGGTCCTGTCCGGTGGGGCGCCAGGGTCGGGCTGGTGTCGGCCGGTGATGATCCAGGTGCCGGCGATGATGAGGGACGCGAAGAGCAGGAGTCCCGCGCCGAGGATGGTGAGCAGGATGGCCCGGTCGCGGAAGGTAAGGATCCCGGTGAGGGTGATCTGGAGTGAGCCGACGGCGAAGGCGATGGCGGCGGTGAAGACGGTGACGAGTTCGACGGCGCGGATGGCGGAGGTCTGAAGGGTCCAGCGGAGGTCGCGGTTGGCGGTGTCCTGGTCGCGCCAGCGGGTCTGCTGGCTGGTGGTCCATTCCGCGAGCTCCAGCCCTTTCTGGATGATGTCGCGTTCGCGTAGGTACTACTCCTGGAGGAGTTGGGAGTCGAAATGAAATAACTTGCGCGTTTCGAACCCTCCACAGGCCTGTGAGCTGCGATGATGCTCTCGATCACGTATTTGTTACTTCATTACGTCCCCTTGGTGGCTGATCCGGGTGCCGATCGCGGGTAGCAGGCGCAGCGCGGTGTCGATGGTGGCCAGCGCCTCGGTGTAGTCGCCGCACCTGCGTTGACCGCACGCGAGGCGGAACCGGAAAAGATGATCGTCGGGGAACTCCGCGACGGCGTCGGTGGCGCGCTGGCGTAGCTGTTCGCCCTGGCCGGGGAACGGTGGGGCGGCTCCCAGGGCGTTGAGGCAGACGTCGACGACGGCACGGGACCGGGGGACGGCGCTCCAGGCCGTGTCGAGGAGTTCGAGCGCGTGGCTGGTGGTGATGGTGCGGCTGCCGAACGCTGCGAACGCATGGAGGCCGGTGAACAGCGGGTCGTCGCGGTGGTGGCCGGCGGCGACGGCCAGCAGGGAGGATTCGAGGAACTGGTGGAGTTCGTCGAACCAGAAGTTCGCGCGTAGCTTGCCGGCGTGGTACAGCGCGGCGAAGTAGCAGATGTCGGTGGAGCCCTGGAACGCCTCGACGATCCGGCCGGTGGCGAGGGTGAGGTCATGGCGGGACTCGACGGTGTCCTTGGTGATGAAGGCGTAGCCCAGCGACCACTTCTCGATGATGCCCGGGCGGGTCGGGCCGTCGGTGTGGTCGTGCAGCCAGCGGGCGCAGCGGGCCGCGACCTCGACGGTGGGCTCGCGCAGGAACCTGCGGCGCCAGTACCGGTCGGCGCAGATCAGCCAGGGGTCGGTGACGAAGTCCGCCGATGGGATCCGGAAGGGGGGTTCGATGTTCGCGTCGATCAGCTCGGCGGCGACGTCCCCGCAGACCCGGTCCAACTCGCGGGAGTCGGCTGAGGCTGCCTGACCAAGCCGCGCATTGATCGATGCGACGTCCATGTGCCCCCTCCGTCAGATCTTCTCCGGATATGTACCACACGGCTGCGGGGCGGATCGGTACATACTGCGAACATGCGGGTCGATGTGGTCACCGCGGTACACGCCGAGTACGCGGGCTACCTGCCCGCGGCGTGGGATTCGCTGCACCGGCAGAGCCATCCCCACTGGACGTGGCGGGTTCAGGTCGACGGGTCGCCCGACGAGGTCCTCGGCGCGCTGACCGCCTGCGGAGCGGCGGGCGATGGCCGGGTCCGGATCGCCGCGCACGGCACCCAGGAAGGCCCCGGGGTCGCCCGCAACATCGCCCTCGGCGCGTGCACCGCGCCGCTGGTCCAGAACCTCGACGCCGACGACGAGCTCGAACCCGACGCACTCGCCGACCTCAGCGACGCGCTCGCCGCCCATCCCGCGGCCGGCTACGCGGTCGGCCATGCCCGCGACCTGCACGCTGACGGCACCCTGCGCACCGCGCCGCTGGCAGTGCCCGCCGGGCCGCTGGCCCGCGGTGCGCTGGCCGTCGCGTGGGCGTCCGCCTTACCCGACCGCACCCTGCAACCCGTGCACCG
>NZ_CDWTMG010000058.1:0-21822 GCF_977945845.1 Frankia sp. CcMO1 | reverse complement strand
GCAGCCATGGCCGCCGCGCTTGCGTGGCCTGCGGCGGCGGTGGCCGTGGCCTTCTTGCTACGCCAGCCCGTGATGGGCTGGCTCTCGTCGGATCCGCCTAGCAAGGTCAGGGCTGGTCCGGTCGAGGTCGAGTGGAGCCGGGCACAAGCAGAGGTGGAAGGCGAGGTTGGACCGCCACCGGAGGATTCGTCAGAGGGCCCTCTGGCGGTGCTGAGTGACGAGTTGAGGGCGCTTGCTGAATCGCAACCAGAGCTCGCCGTTCTTGGTGCCTATCGGGAGATCGAGCACGCGCTGCTGACGGTGTTGAAGGACGTCGATGATCCCGAGAAGGCGAGGTCATCAGGGCCACGACTGGCCAGGCTCGCTCTCCGGCACGAGCGTGTCACATCGGAGACAGCGAACGCCGTGGAGGCAATCTCGGTGCTCCGGAACCTTGCTGCGCATGGCGGCCAGGGAGAGATCACGACCGAGCGCGCACACGAATTTCTGGCTATGGCCGACGCGGTGCTCTTTGCCATTCGCTCACGACGTTGAGCGCCGGGGGTGCCCGGCGGAACGGCGCCGGAGGCGCCGCATGTCCGCCGGGCTGGCCCAGCGGCGCGCCGCGCTTGCGCGGCGCCTTGATCCTCAAGAGGTCAATTCGGCAGCATCCGACGTGCGCAGCGGCGCTGGCGTCAGAACGTGGCGAGGTTGCCGCCGATAGTAGGGCCGGCGGGCCAGAACTGGGTGAGGTCGGTCGGGGTGAGCGGGCGTTCGTAGGCGGCGCGGAAGACGGCTTCGATGGTGGCAGTGTCCGCGTGGTCGGCGAGGTTGATGAACCAGTCGGTGCCGGCGGGGTAGCTCCACAGGTAGGACCGCAGCATGGGGTCGGTGCCTCGGTCGGACAGCTCGTTGGCGGTCTCGTTGCTGTCCCAGTAGGGGATCCGACTCCGAGCGTGCGCTGCGGCGTCGGCGGCCGGTACGCCGTTGTTGATCTGTAGGTGCAGCTCGGCCCGGACGAGGTGGACGTAGTGGTCCAGGCGGGTGCGGGCGGCGAGCTTGGCGTCGTCCGGGGTCACGAACAGCGGTAGCGCGGTGGCGAGACCTTCCAGGCAGACCTGGTGGGGGAGGTGCACGGTGAGCAGGCGGGACCATGGCACGTCGGTGGTGGCGGCGACTTGGGCGTAGGTGGCGCCTTGGAGGGCGTGGCCGAGCAGCTCGTGTTGGGCGAACTGCTCGAGGCGGGTCTGGGTGAACACGGCTTGGCGGAGGTTGAAGCGCAGCCGGACGTCGGATCCGGCGCCGTCGAGCCAGTAGGCCCAGTAGTCGTCGACGTCCACGATCTCGATCGTCACCGAGTACGGCGCGGATGTGCCGGCGAGTGCGCGCACGGCCGGTTCGACCTCGGCGGCCACGGCCAGGACCCGGTCCTTGGCTTCGGCGAGTTCGATGTGTCCTTCGAGCTCGTTCAGCTCGGTCATCGTCTCCGGTCCCCAGCCGATGCCGAGATCGGCGAGGGCCGCGCGGGCACGGTCGCCGACGGCGGCGACGTAGTCGGGTGACCACCCAGCCGCCGAGCATCCCTGCGTGTCTCGGATGTACTCCTCGACCGGCGGGCGCTCGCCGAGGACGTGCCGCAGGTACGCCAGATGCGCCCGGATCGTGGCCTCGATGATCGCGTCGTTCTCGGCCACGGCGCGCGCGTGCAGCGCCGTCAGCCGTTGGTAGACGTCGAGCCGGCTGAACGCGGGCTGGACCTGGCCGGCGGCTGGGGCACAGTCGAAGTCGATGACCTGCCGGCCACCACGGGCGGTTTCGTGAGCATGCCAGGAACGGATGGCCTGCTCGACGGCGTCACGCAACCGCACGCGGGAAGTCCCATCGCACGGTCACGAACTGGTTCGGGCGCAGCTCCTTGCGGGTCAGCTCGATCACGACGTCGCCGCCGTCGCGGTTCCACAGCAGGGTTTCCGCGGCAGTGACCTCGGACCCGTCGGGCCGCTCCTCGACCGCCGTGCACTGGGTGAGGGTCTCGACGCCGCGCAAACGCACGCGGATGGTGTACTCGCTGACCGGGTTCACGATCGCCTGCCGCCAATAGTGCTCGTCGCCGAACACCCCGCCGGTGCACGTGTAGGCGACGGTTGCGCTCTCGCCCGGCTGGACCGCGGGGAAGAGCTGGCAGGCGTACGCCAGGTGCGAGGGCGTCTCGTGCATGCGCTGGATCAGCAAGTTGTGTTCGCCGGCCTGCACGGGCTCGACCGCGAGCTTCCCATCGGAGACAGCGAACCACAGCTCACGGACGAACCTGGTGATCGGCGCTGGGGTGTCGTTGCGGATCTCGTGCTGGTAGGTGAGACGGGCGGCACCGTCGGCCGCGATGTCGATCTCCATGGACAGCCGCTCGACCATCTCCCCCGCCGGTGCTGCGGCGGACGGTGCCTCGGGGGCAGGCTGCGACGCCACAACGGGAGCAGACATCACCGGAGCGGTTGGCGCGTCGGGATCGCCCTCCCAGGGGCGCGGGGCAAGACCAAGATAGGGACCGGGGATCCGCAGGCCATCGCAGATGCGCTCGATGAGGTCGAGCATCTTGATGTTGTTACCGCCGTTGATGATCGCGTTGACGCGGCCCTGGTAGAGGCCCTCGACCGAAGCGGCGATCCGGCCCTGGCTCGCGCCGTCCCACTTCTGCATCAGCTTGAACATCGTTTGGAAGTCACGCGCGGCGCACGCCTGCTTGAAGTCGTCACGGGCCAGCAACGCTGCGGAGACCCGGTAGGGAGCGCTAGTCACCTCGGCGTACCCCCTCTCGGCCCGTGCGCTCGGCGATCCACAGAGAGTATCGCGCCTGGCTCAGACTGATATGGACCTTCTGCCGGTCTTCGAGCGCTCGCGCGCCCGTATGGCGCTCGCCAACCGCCGATCCCGCCGCACCGGGACCGGGCGGCCATACCTGCCTGGTGTACCCAGAGCAGCGTTTCGACCGCTCCGCCGCCTGCACGAATGTCGTGGCTAGCCGGCCCTCCCGCGTCGACCTGTTCAAGTCCGCGGGCGGGCTGGCCTCCAAGCCACCGGACGGCGAGCGGAGGGCGCATGTGGGAGGCCAAGGCCACCGAGCGACCAACGGCGGGTTGTCACTGGTCGAGGTCGACGTCGCGACGGACACCGGGCCATCGGTCGTGCGGTTCGTGATGGGACACGGCACGGTCGAGGTCCGCCACGCCGGCCGCTGCGTCGCCGTCCTGGACCGGGACCACTTGCGCACGTGGCTGGTCCAGCCGAGTTCG
Organism: Frankia sp. CcMO1; assembly: GCF_977945845.1. Classification (NCBI taxonomy): domain Bacteria; kingdom Bacillati; phylum Actinomycetota; class Actinomycetes; order Frankiales; family Frankiaceae; genus Frankia; species Frankia sp. CcMO1. The sequence continues at coordinate 18,553 of NZ_CDWTMG010000058.1, read as the reverse complement.
TGGTGGGCCGTCGGTGACGTGCAGTGGGGCGTGGCCGCCGACGGACGGGTCGTGCTCGTCCTGGTCGGCGTCGGCGCCTGGACGCTCACGCCCTACCTGCTCGCCCGGCTGCGGGAACAGGTGTGATCGGCGCAGGCCGGCTCGACCCGGGGCAGCTGCGCCGGCAGTTGGAGAAGCGAGGCGTCCTCGTCCTGGCCGTGACCGGGCACGTCCACCCGGGACAGTTGCTGGTGTTCTTGCACGGCAGTGACGGCCGCACCAACCAAGAGGATGCCGTGTGTGCTCTCGCCGGCCTTCCCGGCGTGACTCGCGTGGTGGAGAGCCCGCAGACCTGGACCATCTTGACCGTTCACCTGAACGACTCCGAACCGGGCTGAGCGCCGGCTACGGCCGCGAACTGAGCGCGTCCGGCCCCTCCGGCCTGGCTGCTCCGGTTCGCGGCGTCCGGTGTCAAGCGGGCGTTGACGGTCGAGCTACGAACGCTCCCCGCCCCGGACGGCACGGTCGATGCCCTCTTCGATCGCGGCCAGGCGGTCGCTGATCTCGGCGAGTCGGTGGTCGAGCTGGCGCAGCGCCTCGGCCACACCCTCTCCGGACGGTGGAGCGTCGTCGCCGGGTGCCTGGCGGTTGGCGAGCAGGACGCCGGCCAAGTGGTCGTCGGGCCAGTCGAGGGCGCGGGAGATCGCGGCGAGGGTCTTGTTCTGGATGCGGCGGCCGGCGCCGTGCTGGACCTGCCGCAGGGTCGAGACCGAGACACCGGACAGCAACGCGAGCTCTTGCTGACCGATGCGGCGGGCGGCCATCCGGTCGTTGACGGCGGTCGCGACGGCGTCCCAGTCCTCGCCGTCGGCGGGGCCGCGAGAGGTGTACACGCGCCGATTTCTGGCCTCACCCATGGTCGGGATATTAGCCATGGATATGGGACGAGAGCCTCCGCAAGCTGATGTCATACCAGGCTTGTATGGAAATACCATCCTGGTATCGGTGCCCACACCAGTCTTGGATATTCGCATACCAACCGTGAATGCATGCGTCGTCGAACGCTTGAAAAGCGGTTGCCGAGCGTTGCACGCTGTCTCCGCAGGTCACAGGGGTGGCCGAGTCCCACGGCCCGGGAAAGAAAGGCGTCCGCCGAAATGGCGGCTGGCGTGTTTCTTGGGTCGGTCGGGGCGATGTGATGAGTGGAGGTTCGGGAATGGCGGTTGAGGGTCGGATCAATGTGCGGCATGAGGATGTGTTCTCGCAGCCGGTGATTCTGTTGTCGGTGGATCCGGTGGAGGACTTCGACAAGCGGCGGGCGGGGGTCGCGGATCCGCAGGAGCGGGACAAGACCACCGGGTTGCGGTTGTGGTCGGTGTCGGTGTTGGACCCGACCGCGCCGCAGGGGCGGCGGGAGATCAAGGTGAAGATCGCGGCCGATCACGCGCCGGTGCCGCCGAACGGGTTGATGGCGCCGGTGGAGTTCGACGGGTTGCAGGTCATCCCGTACCTGGACGCGAACCGGGCCAAGCCCCGGGTTGCGATCGCCTACCGGGCGGCCGGGTTCCGGATGGGGCGTGCCAAGGCCGCGTGACCAGGCCGGCCTGATTCACGAAATGACGGACGCCCCCGGCTCGGCTGGACCCCGGGCCGGGGGCGCCACCCCCGCACGCCGTGCGGCCGGTGGTGCATCACTGGATGGGAGATCAAGCAATGCACAGCAAGCGTAACCATGCTCGCCCGCCCCGGCCCGCCACCAGCGGCGAGGTCCTCGGCATCGGTCGTCGGGTGGTGCGGGGGCCGCTGGCCAAGCGGTGCCGCACCTGTGATCAGCCGTTCCCGGTGGCCGAGCTGCGGTTCGGCCGGTGCGGGGAGTGTGTCGAGGTGGTCGCGGTCCCGGTGCAGGGGCCGGACGGCCGATTTGTCAGCCCCGGGCCGGAGCGGCCGGCCGCGCTGGCGGCCTCGACGGTCGTGGGGGGTGAGCGTCGATGACCACACACGGCTACGGCTACGACGGTGAGGACTTCTTCCGGCGACTGTGGCACGAGGAGCAGGACCGGGCCTTGGCCGCCTGCCGCGCGGCGGGGCTGCTGACCGGCCTGACTGAAGGGGACTACCCCGGCACCTGTGGGGACCGTCTGGTCCGGATCCGGGGCGTCGTGGACGAGTTGCGGGTCGCGCTGGGGCTCAGCCCACTGTCCTCGCCCGCGACAGGTAACGCGAGTGGTGCGGGTGGTGATGCCCTGTGAAGATCAACGGGACCAGGGTTGATGATCTGATCGGGACCGGGCTGACGACGAAGCAGCGGTATGTGATCCCGTTGTGGGCGTCGGTCCTCGGCGGGGTCGCCACGTGGGCGGGCCGGCTGCTCGGCAAGGTCACGGTGTGGGCGGTCCGCGGGTGGCCGCTCACCGCGCCGGCCGTGCTGCTGTTGGCGCTGTACGTGCGCTTCGGTGGCTGGGCCGCAACGACAGCGGTGATGTGCGCCCTGGCGGCGGGGCTGGTGTGGGCGCACCGGTGGCCGGGGTCCTACTCGCGACTCGTGGCGCAACGCGCCCGGGGTGGGGTGCGGTGGCAGCTCCGGTATCGGCGGCGGTGGCATCCGGCGATGGACGGCACCGGCCTGACCAGGACGACGCCGTCGAGGCAGATGTACGCGCCCAAGGTCACCGGCGTCCGGTCCACCCGGGTGGTGGACACCCTGCATGTCCGGTTGCTGCATGGGCAGACGCCGTTGGAGCTGGCGCAACGCGCCGAGGGGTTGCGGCACGTGTACGGCGCGCACCGCTGCACCGTTGTCGAGGACGCGCCCGGCCGGGTGCGGGTGGTCTTCTACGCCCGTGACCCGCTCCGGCGGGTGGTGCCCACGATCGAGCCGGTGGCGGTGCCGGACCTGGCCGGGTTGCCGGTCGGGCGGGCCGAGGACGGCAGCCCCTACACGCTCGCGCTGCTGGGGCGGCATGTCCTGATCGCGGGCGCCTCCGGGGCCGGTAAGGGGTCGGTGATCTGGTCCCTGATCCGCGCTCTCGGCCCGGCCGTCGCCGAGGGGTGGGTGCGGCTGCGGGGGGTCGACCCGAAGGGCGGGATGGAGCTGTACCCCGGACGTGCCCTGTTCGCCGAGTACGCGGATGAGGACCTGGCCTCGATGCTCGCGCTCCTGGAGCAGGCCGTCGCGGACATGAACGACCGCAAACGCCGGCTGAAGACCGACGGGGTCCGGGTCTTCACCCCCACGACCACGGACCCGCTCGTGGTGATCGTGGTGGACGAGCTGGCGTTCCTCACCGCCTACGCCCCCCGGGAGGTGAAGGCGAAGGTCGCCACCGCGCTCCAGCTCCTGTTGTCGCAGGGGCGGGCGGTCGGGTTCTCGGTGGTGGCCGCGTTGCAGGACCCCCGCAAGGACGTGCTGCCGTTCCGGGACCTGTTCACCTACCGCATCGCCCTACGCCTGGCCGAAGACAGCCACGTCGACATGGTCCTCGGCGACGGCGCCCTCGCCCGCGGCGCCGCCTGCCACCTGATCCCCGCCTCCCTGCCCGGGATCGGGTTCGTCCATGTCGACGGCGCGCACGAACCGGTCCGGGTCCGGTTCACCTGGATCACCGACGACGACATCACCGCCATGGCCGCACGCTGGCCCGCACCCACCGACCCGACTCGAACCAGCGGCGGTGACCGCCTGGTCGTCGTCACTGCCGTCGAACCCCTTGCAGCGCAACAAGTCCAGGACATGGAACGCGTCGAGAACGGGAGGGACTGACATGCGCGCGAACCCTCCCGCACACCTGGCGGTGGTCGCGCCGGTCGGGGCCCTGGTCACCGGGGACGGGCTCACCTTCACGGTTGAGCCGGTCAACCCGGCCGCGATGCCGCACCGGGTCCGCTGCGGCCACTGCCCCTGGCACGCCACCGGCAACCTCGCATCCCTCGTCACAGCCGCCCGCCGGCACAGCCTCGCCCACGAACAAGACAACACCGGGGATCGGTGGTCGCCGTGAGCTGGCTGCTGACCGCCTGCCACCACATCGACGCCCGGGGCCGCTGCTGGGCCGCCGACTGCCTGCCGCCCGGCTGCCTCTGGACCGCCACCGCCGACGCACCCGAGGACGCCGACGACGCCGCCCTCGACCACACCACCCACGCACACCCCGACCAGCTCCACCAACTCGACCAGGACGACCAGGACGACCAGGACGACGAGTTGCGAGAGGAGGACGAGTGACCGCCACAACCACGGCGGAAGCGGTGGTCGCCCCGGCCGAGGACACCCCCCCTCGGCCGGGGCCACGGCCCGGTTCCAGGGCGGCTCGGGCACGGATGCCCCTCGCGCGGGATGTCGTCACCGAAGCTGCGATCTCGCACGGCGTCTGTGTGCGGCCGGTCGCGATGCGGGTCACCGACGTCCACACCGGTGAGGTCCGGTTCGTGGATGTCCCGTGCGGCTCAACGCTCGCGTCGCGGTGCCAGTCGTGTGCGGAACGGGCGCGGCGGCTGCGGATGCACCAATGCCGCGAAGGCTGGCACCTGGACCACGGCCCGTTCCACGCCCCGGACCCGCCCACCAAGGCGCAGAAGGCATTGGCGGTCGAGCGGGCCGACATCACCGCTGCCCGGGATGACTGCCTCGACGCCGGCGACGACGGCACCGCGGCGGCATGCCGGGAGTCGTTGATGGACGTCGACGCCGACCTACGCCGGACCGGCGTCCGGGGCACGGTCGAGCCACCCGCGCGGGAACGGCGGGTGCGCTCGACCCGGCGGCGGCAGGACGCGCCCGACCTGCCGAAGAAGGCGATGGAGAACACCACCCTCGGGCGGGCGTTCGTCGGCCGCGACGGCACCGTGTTCCGGCCGTCGCTGTTCCTGACCGTCACCCTCCCCTCCTACGGGCGGGTGCGCCAGGACGGCACCCCGGTCAACCCGAGCGGCTACGACTACACCCGGGCGGCGCGGGACGCGCTGGCGTTCTCCCGGCTGCTCGACCGGCTCGTGCAGAACCTGCGCCGGGTCGCCGGCTACGACGTGCAGTACTTCGCCACCGTCGAACCCCAACGACGCCTCGCCGCACACGCGCACTTCGCCATCCGCGGCACCATCCCGCGGTCACTGATTCGGCAAGTGGTCGCCGCGACGTATCACCAGGTGTGGTGGCCGACGACCGGCGACCCGGTCTACAGCGCCGACCGCGGGCCGATCTGGACACCGGACGGATACGCCGACCCTGAGACCGGTGAGTTGCTGCCGACCTGGGATGAGGCGCTCGACCAGCTCGACGACCCCGACGCCGAACCTCGGCACGTGGTCCGCTTCGGCCCACAGATCGACATTCAGGGGCTGCTCGCCGGCACCCCCGACGCCGACCGGCGGATCGGGTACCTGGCGAAGTACCTGACCAAGTCCATGGGCGAGGCTCATGCCGCTGACGCCGGGGCGCAGAAGGCGCACATGGACCGGCTGCACGCGGCGCTCTCCGTGGAGCCGTGCTCGCCGGCCTGCCCGAACTGGCTGCGGTACGGGATCCAACCCAAGGGCGCCCGGCCCGGCCAGACCCCCGGCGGGTGCCGGTCCAAGGCCCACAAGCGCGAACACCTCGGCTACGCCGGCCGCCGCATCCTCGTCTCCCGCAAATGGTCCGGCAAAACCCTCGCCGACCACCGCCACGACCGCCGCGCCTGGGTCCTGGCCACCCTCGGCATCACCGACCAGCCCAGCGACATGCGCCGCGACAACTACGAATGGAAACCCGCCGACCCCGACGACCCCATCCGGCCCCTGGCGAACCGGCTCCTCCACGCCATCGCCCAACGAGCCCGCTGGCGCGCCGCCTACGACGCCGCAAGACGCGGGGATCCACCTCCGCCGGCGGGCGGCTCCAGCTCGCCACCCGGCGTCAAGGACGCATTGACACCCGACGGCACCGATTCGGCAACCCCCACCCACGGAAGGGACACCGCAGCGTGAACCGGCTCTGGAGCGTCAACGACGTCGCGGAGTACCTCGGCGTGCCGGTCAAGACCCTCTACCAATGGCGCACCGCCGGCTACGGACCACCCGCCCGCCGCGTCGGCAAGTACCTGCGCTACAAGCCCGACGACGTCGAAGCCTGGTTCGACACCATCACCACCGAAAGCGCCTGAGCGGATGGGCCGACCACCGCTCCCGCTCGGCACGATGGGCGAGATCCGCTGCTATAAGCTCGGCAAGGGCAAGTTCCGGGCGACGACGAACTACCGGGACTACGACGGCGTCACGCGTCGCGTCGAGCGGGTCGGCAAGAGCGAGACCCAAGCCCGCAACCGGCTCAAGGAAGCCTGCCGCGACCGGGGCCGCGTCGACGCCGACGCCGAGATCACCGCCCGGACCACCATCAAGGCCGTCGCCGAGCTGTGGTTCGCCGAGGTCCAAGCGGCCGTCGACGCCGGCGAACGCTCCCCCGGGACAGGCCAGGCGTACCGGGACCGGCTCGACAACCAAGTCCTTCCGGCAATCGGCAACCTACGGCTCGGCGAGATGTCCGTCTCGCGCGTCGACCGGGTCATCAAGGCCACCCGCGAACACCACGGCGTAGCGGTCGCCAAGCTCACGCGCACCGTGCTGTCCGGCGTGCTGGGCATGGCCGCCCGCCACGACGCCATCCCGGCCAATCTCGTCCGTGACGCCGCGCCCATCCGCCAGACCAGCAAGGAACATCGGGCGCTCACGCTGGAACAGGTGTGGGACCTCCGCGCCAAGGTGGCGGCCGATCAGAAGGCGACCGATTGGGACCTGGTCGACTTCATCGACGCCATGCTCGCCACCGGTCTGCGCATCGGCGAGACGGCGGCGGTCACCTGGCCGGCGCTCGACCTGGACGCCGGCACCGTCGAAGTGCGCGGAACGGTCATCCGGATCAAGGGTGCGGGGCTGGTCATCAAGCCCAAGCCGAAGTCCAAGAGCGGGTGGCGAAAGGTCGAGCTCCCCGGCTGGGCCGTCGCCATGCTCAAGCGGCGCCAGGCCGACGCCATCCCGAACGACTGGGACGCCGTCTTCACCTCAGCTACGGGCAAGCTGCGTGACCCGAGTAACACCCAAGCCGACCTGCGCGACGTCTTCGACCGGGCCGCCTACCCCGACGTCACCTCACACACCTTCCGCCGCACCGTCGCCACCCTCATGGACCAGGCGGGCCTCAGCGCACGCGCCGCCGCCGACCAACTCGGGCACGCCAAGGTGTCCATGACCCAGGATCACTACTTTGGCCGGCGGGTCGCCAAGACCGGCGCCGCAACAGTGCTGGCCGCCGTCTATCGATCCCCAGACTATGGGTAGATCTTTGAATTGAAGTCCGGTGGGCTCTCTCCTGGCCCAGGCGGCAGCGGCAACTCTTTATCCATCCGCCATTGATAGTAGGTCTTCCGAATTTCCTTCTCTACGCTAGCCCAATCGTTCGCACGCCGAGGGGATACTATGTTCTTGTTGGTGGAATTAGTGAATGCAATCACGTCACAATCACAGGCCGCTAATCGTTCAATATTGGAAGGAGAATCCTCGACATAGATATCCGCATTGACAAGCTCCTTGTCTCTCATGAAGCAGAGGTCCCAGTACGGAATGGCGTGCCTGTCGAGCCATGCCACAGTCTGCTCAACCGCCATCTGATGGAAATAATGAATAAAGAGGCGGTGCGTAATTATCCGGATACGCACGCCTTCAGCCCCGAGTCGCCTTATCGCCTGGGGGGCGCCTGCTATTACAGGCGGGTCGCTGAACAAATTCCTTTGTGTGACCGCGAATCGATGAATCCGCTCATACTCGCCGGGCACAAGGCCCCACTCCGGCAAGCCGTAACTGACCTCTTTGGGGAGGGATTCGAGGGGAATATCTCGCCACTCGGCGGTGATCCTACGCATGTGTTCGTAGAAATCAGCCACAACACCATCGAGATCAAGGCCCAGGACGAACTCAGGAGCAGACGAAGGCACACAGCCTCAATCGGTACTTTCGGCCGACTACTTGAGCCTCACCGACGCGGTTCAAAGCATTCGTCCGAACATGGGGGCAGCAGCAGCGGTCGACGCTCACCCCAGCGGGAGAGTCTGGGAAACGGCACCGCCGGGACTTCAGTGACTGCGAGCAGTCAAGACCATCCACAGCGAGACCGCCGAAGGCCAACGCTTCGGGCGGCGCCAACCCTGTACACGCTCCGACGGACTGGGCATCTTCCACTATCAAGCGGCAACGGCACTCGCGGCCCCCTCGACCGCCCGGAGCGGAAGGGACACGAAACGTGAGGGTAAAGTGTGGTCGTGATCTTGCCAGGTCGGGTCACAACCCGGCTGACCTGCGCAGATGTGGGCCCCCGGGGGATCGAACCCCGAACCCGCGGATTAAAAGTCCGCTGCTCTGCCGATTGAGCTAGAGGCCCATAACCGCGGGCCCGAGATGCCTGGCACGGCCGCACGATCAGGCGCCAGTGTCTCAGACTCGCCGGGGTGCGGAAGACGTCCTACGGGCTACGCCGTCGAGGCCGCCAGTTCCGGCCCTGCGTCCCCGCCAGCTCCTGCGCCCACGCGCAGGTCACCGGTCAGGTACCGAGGACCGCCGTGCTCGTCGTCGACCTTTCGGGCGCCGACCGAACCTCGTCAGGCCATCCCCCGTCCGCCAAGCACACGACACAGATCGACCGGAGACGTCCGATCCTGATAGGCCCGTCCTCGACAAACCCCGAAGCTTGAGAGTCAGACCCGCCGGACTGAGCCGGGGGGCCGGGGGTGCCGGGGGGTGCCGGGAGGTGCCGGGAGGTGCCGGGGGTGCCGGGGGTGCCGGGGGGTGCCGGGAATGGCGACCGCGACCTGGCATTCCATCGATCCTCAATCGCGCTGCAATGCCGGCCGGTCACCGTAGCGGCATGGCCCAGCAGCGGCGTGCCGAGGGGGACGCCGCTGCGTGGCCCCAAATCCGAGCTCGACGTGGTCCCGGCGACGGCCCGGCAGCTGTCGGACACCAGGGCCCGCGAGGACGAACACCTGCGCGACGCCTCCGGCCTCTCCCGGGGCCGTCTCGCGAAGCGATGTCCGTTTCACGCCAGGCGATCAACTCGAGCGAGACGGGCCGGACACCACACCCGCGGGGACTGTCCACCGACCCGGCGCAGCTGACCGGTGTCGAGATGAGCGCGCCGAGCACTCCCCCTGCGATCAGGGGAGACATGATCTTGAATCGCGTATCCACGGTCCGCCACCGGCAGCCTGATCGTCGCAACACCTTCCCCCGGCCGCGGAGCCCTTGGCCGCGATCATGCTCTCCCGATCCGAAGAAGCATGGGCAGAGCCCCGGACCCGCTTGGCAGCCCTGTGCGATCACCGATCCCGACCATGGGCGCGGAAGGGGATCCCTGTCGGCTACCCTCCCCGCCAGTGAGCTTCGCCCTCAGCGTCTTCGACGTCTTCGCCACTGCCATCCCCGGCGGCCTCTACCTGGCCACGTTCGTCTACATCGCGCTCCGCCTGGACTGGCTCTCGGACGCACCCGACGTCGGGTCCAACGCATTCATCGCCTTCGTCCTGACCTTCGTGATGTCTTTCCTCGCCGGCCACGTGAGCTACGGAATAGGTAGATGGCTCAACCGCGTGCTGCCCGGCACCCGTTGGCGCGACGTGGAGACCACCAAGCAGCGCTTCCTCGCCAGATGTCCGGCGGCACAGGGGAGACCGTTCGTGGACGCGGACATCTTCCTGCTCATGACACGCGTTCAGCTCGCGAACGAGGAGCTGGCTCTGGAGATCGCGCGCCTGCGCAGCCTCGGGTTGATGCTGAGACATTCCGTGCCCCCGCTGGCTGCCCTTGCGGTCCTCAGCCTCGTCGAGCTGCTCGCCGGGGACCAGGGCTGGGTGGCCTTCACCGCGGTGCTCGTCTTCGCGGGCGCCACCGTCGGAGCCCTCATGCACGGTCGGGAACTTGCCGACTGGGCGCGCATGAAGACACTCGAGTCGGCGTTCTGGATCCCCGACATCGACGCGGACCTGTCCCGGCAACGGCCCTGACGGAGGCGGCGAGACGCGCCTACTGGTGGCTGGAGATCGTTGCCCGGCAAGGACTTTCCGGTGTGCCGGAATTGTCGGTGGTGGCTTGTAGCGTGGTCTCATGGATCCGGGGGGAAGCGGCGACGACGGTGTCGGGCAGGCGCTTGACCTGCTCAACGCCGGACTGGCCAAGCTCTCCGCCGCGAACTTCTGGGCTCAGTCCGATTCCCAGGCGCGGGCGACTCTGGTCCGGATGCAGAAGGTGACCACCGGTTTGGAGGCTCAGCGGCTGCACATGGTCCGCGACGTGGATTCGCGGCCCGACGCGGTTCCCGGCGCGAAGCCGGGTCAGGTGGCGTCCACCTTCCTGGTGCACGCGCTGAACGTCTCCGGGCGGCAAGCCGCGTTGGATGTGAAGGCCGCCCACGCGATCGACCCCGACGAATCGTCGGGGTCGGTGCGGCGGTTGCCGGTGCTGGGGGCGGCGTTGGCGGCGGGTGAGGTGTCGCGGGAGCACGTCGACGTCGGGGTCCGGGTGTTGAAGCACATCCCCAACCACCTGCTGACCCGGGCCGGCGACGACGGCGTCCCCGGCGTCGAGAAGGTGGACATCTGGCTGACCGACACCTCCAGGACGCTGCCGCCGTCCACGATCAAGCAGGTCGCGAAGCATCTGTTGAATGTGGTGGACCCGGATCACGCGGACCGGTTGGACCCCCGCGCACTGGAGCGGCGGGAACTGCATACGGCGGTGGATTCGACCGGGATGGTCGTCGTCTCCGGCCAACTCGACCCGCTCACCGGGGCCAAGCTGCGGCGGACGCTCGCGGCGTTCTCCCGCCCCGACCCCACCCGGCACGAGACCGACGACCAGGGCGAGACGCTCGGCATCCGCGACACCCGCACCGCCGCGCAGCGGCGCGTGGACGCCCTCGGCGCGATCTGCGACCGGGCGATGGCCAACCTCCCCAACAACGACCACGACACCGGCGACGAGACCGACGACGCCACAACCGCCCGGCGACAGGACTGCACGGTGCCGCGGATCATCCTGCACACCACCCCCGACCTACTCCACGAGGCCCTGCACGCCCACCCCGGGTCGGAAAGCGTCCCGCCCAAGAAACCGGCGGGTCCGCCGCTGCTCGGGATCAGTGAATGTGACCATCTCGGACGCGTCGGCCCTGGGGTACTCGGGGTGTGGGCCTGCGACGCCCTCATCGAACGCGTGCTGCTGGCCCCCAATGGGGCGGTGCTGGACCTGGGCCGCGCCGTCCGGACCATCACCCCAGCACAACGCCGCGCCCTCGTCGCCCGAGACCGGGGATGCGTCATCCCCGGATGCTCGGCACCGCCGGAATGGTGCCAGGCACATCACGTGCAGTGGTGGAGCCAGGGCGGACGAACCGACATCAACGCTCTGGCGCTGGCCTGCACCCGCCACCACGCTGCCGTCCACGCCGGCATCTGGGACCTGCGAATGATCAACGGCATCCCCTGGGCCAGGCCACCCTCCACCATCGACCCCCGGCGTAGATGGGTCAGAAACACCTACCTCCAAGCGATCACCACCTCCGCACGCCTCGGCACCCAACTCCGACTACCCGGCACCGAACCCGAGAGCGACGACCCGTAGTGATCAGGACCGACCCACTCGAGCCGGCGTCACGCCCAGGTGCGGCCAACCGCTCGCCCACCCACCGCACGCGTCGGCGCCGTCGTCCACGGGGAGGAAGCCCGACCGACGCCGGGTTTCGCATAGGAGTCGCCGGGCGCGATTGAGCGTCGCGGCAGTGGGGATATCAGGCGCTACGACCGGCCAGCCGCGCTGCCCGCATGGCGAGGTACCGCTGCTCCGGAACGCTCGTGGCACGGCGCGCGGCCTGCCGGTACTCCGCCGCGGCGTCGTCGAACCGCCCTGCCAGCTCGAGCAGGTGTGCGCGAGTAGCGAAGAGGCGGTGGTGCTTCGCCATGCGCCGGTCGGACTCCGGTTCCGTCACCACTGCCAGACCGGCCGCCGGTCCCCGCACCTGGGCGAGCGTGATGGCCCGGTTGAGCGGCACCATCGGTCCCGGGGACCATCTCCGACTGCGGCGTCCGAGAACCTGCGGCGCGAGGTCGCGCAACAGATCCTCGGTGACGCCGTCGTGTGGACCGGCCTCGGTCCGGACGCCGCCCCACCGGCCTGCTCGCTCACGCCTGGAAGGCTGGTGCAGGACGGGCCACACCTCGAGCGGGTCGATGTCCGCGAACCGCGGCGGCGTCGGCGAGGCCGTTGGTTTCCGTAGATCAGCATCAGGCGCTTCATCACAGGCTCCTTCGGGTCCGCACGCCCGGTGCCGTGCCGTCGCCCGGTGGTCGTGGCCGTCACCCGGATCTCGACATCAGGGCGCCATGAGCGTGGTGGGTTGCGCGCGCGGCGCCGGGTGACCAGGGTGGTTCCCGACGAAATTGAGGCTTTCACCCCTTCGGAAGGAACCGTTCGGTTCGGGGTTCCGTACAGAGGGGCGACATGCCCACTACGTACAGGGGGAACCACGTGACCGTAACGAATCGTCACGGCATCCGCCGCATCGCCACGCGGGCCGCCTGGGTGGCGGCACCGCTCGGCATCCTGGCCGCGCTCCTTAATGGCGCGCCGTCCCAGGCCGAGGGGCTCGTCGCACAGACCACGCTGCGCACCGCCGACGGAGAGTCGGTGGGTCAGGCGATCTTCTTCGTCCGGGAGAGCAAGACCTACGTCCGGGCGTACGTACGGCTCGGCAACCGGACCACCGCCGACGCGTTCCACGGTTTCCACATCCACGCCAACGACAATCCCGCCAACGGCGCTGGATGCATCGCCGACCCCACCAAGGCCCCCTCCACCTGGTTCGTCTCCGCCGATGGGCACCTGTCCGAGACGGGCCAGACACACGGCAAGCACGACGGCGACTTCCCGAGCCTGCTGGTCGGCACGGACGGGACGGCGCAGTCGAGCTTCACCAGCAGCCGCCTGGACGCGGCCCAGCTCGACGGCCGGGCGTTGATCGTCCACGCGAGCCCCGACAACTTCGGGAACATCCCGCTCGGCACCGCGCCGGACCAGTACACCGCCAACTCCCCGGAGGCGACGACCAAGACCGCGGGGACCGGCAACGCCGGTGACCGCGTGGCCTGCGGCGTGATCAAGCTGGTCGGCGGCAAGCGCGCCCGCGACATCCGCTGACCACGGGACACCCGCGGATTCAAGGTTCTTCTGACCTGCGGGAACGGTTAGAAGAACCTTGAATCCGGCACTACACCGGCTGCGGCTCCAGGTCGCGACTGATTCGGCGCCAGCGGCGGCCCCACTCGATATGGGGGTGCTCGGCGCCCAGAACGCGCTCCAGCTCAGTGAGGGACCTAGCCATGATCTGCTGGGCTTCCTCCACACTTCCCAGAGCACGGAGGGTAATCGCCAGGTTCCCCGCGCTGAACAAGCTGTCGGGGTGACTAGGCCCAAGGCGACGTTCGAGCCTCGTGTGTGTCTCCCGTTCGAGACCCTCCGCCTCCTGCAACTGCCCGCTGTCCGCAAGCACATTGGCCAGGTTGATGGCGGCAGCCAGCGAGTGTGGATGTTCCATGCCGAGCGTGGTGGAAAAGGCATCACGTGTGCGGCGTGACGCCGCCAAGGCCTCCTCCAGGCGCCCGACGCTTCGGAGATAGATGGCGCGATTGTTGGCGCACACCAGCGAGTACTGGTGGTCCATGCCGCGCGACTTGATGTACGCCGCCATCGTCTCGTCCGCTAGCTCGAGCGCCGCCTCCGCCTCGCCGAGCGCCGACAGGTCGCACGCGAGGTTGAGCATGCAAGCAAGGGCATCCGGGTAGTCAGGCCGGTAGCTGAGGCGGTACTGCTCCAGTGTCGCCGCGCTGAGTTGGTGCGCTTCCTCGTGCTCGCCTTGCTTGCGCAGCGACACGGCCAAGCTCGACGCCGTGCGCAGCGTTTCCGGAAACTCCGACCCCAGCAGCCGCTGGTACTGCTCGAGGGTGACCCGCAACAGACTGGTCGACTCCCGGAAGGTGCCGGCCTCGCGCAGGTCGCGGGCAAGGTTGGCCGCCGACATCAGCGTGAACGGGTGATCGGGTCCCAGCACCTGCTTACGGTGGTTCAGCGTTCTCGCGTCCAGCTCCCTGGCGCCGAAGCAGTCCCCGCTCAGCCGCAGCGCCAGCGACAGATTGTTGGCCGCGGACAGGCTCAGTGGATGGTCCTCGTCGAACAGGTTGCAGAAGCTCTCGTAGGTCTTCCGTGCCATCTCCAGCGACCCCTTCAGGTCACCGAGGGCACCGAGGTCGGCCGCGACGCAGCCGCTCGTCATAAGCGTGTGCACGTAGTCCGGCCCGAACTCCGCAGTCTGTCGTGCGAGCACAGCCTGGTCGATGGCCAAGGCGGCGGAATAGTCACCTTGTGACCGGAGCACGTTGCCCATGTGGTACTGCAGGTAGAGCAGCTGTCGGTCGTTCGGGCCACGGGTGGACTCCCAGAACACGGCCAACCGGCGGGCGAGGGTCATCGCATCGTCGTACTCGCCGCGCAGCCACATATACCGGACCCTCTCGACGAGAAGGCCCCGCACCGGCTCCTCGATGCACTCACTGGCGTTCGAGGGTGCCAGGTGCGGCCAGATGTCGCGGTAACGGGACCAGTTCTCAGGGTCGTCGGTGGCGCCCTGTCTCGGTCGCCCGCTAACCAGGATGCGGTGGACGTCATGCTGCGTGTCCTCGAACTTCTCCGGCGTCATGCTGTCCCGCACCACGGCCTGCACGAGCCGGTGAACCTGGATGCTGGACCTGCCCTGGTCCACCTTGGCAAGGGCATAGCGACCGATCTCCCGGATCACCCGGCCGAGGATCATCTTCTCCTGCAACGCGGGGTCGTACGGCAACAGGTACCGGATCGCTTCGTCGCCGTACAGCAACTGCAACGAGATCGGTTCTGGACCGAAGCATGAACACAGCTCCAGCAGCCTCACGGCCGCGGGCCATTGATCACCGAGGCGCTGGATCGACACCCGCCACGTCGCCGCCGCCGACAACGGGTAGTCCTGTGGCTGGCTCTCCTCCAGCCACTGAGTCAACTGCGTATCCAGGAGCGACACGTATTCAGCGACCGGCATTCCCGTCGTCTCGAGCCAAGCGCTCGCAAGCTCGATGGCGAGAGGCAGGTCACCAAGGAGCTGCGCGACCGCCGCCGCCGACGACGGATCGAGGCCGGTGACACGGCTGGTGAGATGCTCCACGGACTCCTCACGCGAGAAGGCGTCCACCTCGATGGACGCCGCCACCGTGGACCAAGCGGGGTTGCGCGAGGTAATGATGATGTGGCCGGGACCGTGCGGCAGGTGAGTCGCGAGCCGTTCCGGGTCTTCGGCGTTGTCGAAGACCAGCAGCCATCGCTTGTAGGGGCGCCCCAGGCGCAGTGCCTCCCGGACGGCCTCGGCGGCCTCGTCGATGTTCTCACCACGCCGGATCTCTATCGCGGGAGCGATATCTGCCAGAGACTGAGCAATTAGCTCCTCCTGTTCAGCGCTGACCCACCAGACAAGGTCATAGTCCGCCCGGAAGCGGTGCGCGAACTCCAGCGCCAGCTGAGTCTTGCCGACACCGCCGAGGCCGTGCAGCGCCTGCGGCATGACCACGGCGGCGCCCCCGGCCGACAGCTGGTCTCGCAGCTGGTCCAGCAGTGCCGCGCGGCCGGTGAAGGAAGCGTTCCGGGTGGGCACGCTCCACACCGGTGGCAGGGTCCCGGGGAAGCGTGCGCCGGACGTGGCGTCATGACCCAGCCTGTCGACGGGCAAGGGCTGGTCGACGGCGCGCAGGATCGCCTCCTCGGCCGCGGCCTCGTCCAATCCCGCGAGGTCGACCGTGCTCCACGCGTCGAACGGAGGGCTGAGGCCCACGTCGGCAACACGGATCGGAACAAGCCTCCGGCCCGTCCGCGCCGATTCGGCGGAGGCGAGCGTCTCCCATACCGCTCCGGCCCGTGCCGAGCGGAGGTAAGAACCCGACAGGATGACGATCGTGCGCCCGGCGGACGACACCGCCTGACGCACTTCGGCCGACAAGTTCGTCCCCGGAGCAAATCCCGTGCCTTGGGCCACCACACGTGCACCGGCGTGCTCCAGCACCTGCCCGATCCAGTCCGCCCAGACCCGGTCCTCGGGTGCATAGCTGATGAAGACATCGGGGGAGGCGACGACCGGAGGCCGGCGCTCGAACGCTGCCGAATACCGCTTGCGCACGTGCTCGGCCATCGGGGGCAGTTCGCGCACGCTACCGTCCGTCAGGGCCACAGTCAGCCGCTCGTACGCAGCGAGCAGAGAGTTTGCGATGCGCGGCTCGTCAGCGAACGTCGCAAGCGTCTCCTCATAGGCGAAGTAGGGCTTGTACGGGATCTCCACGTCGCCCCAGTAGCGCTGCACCTCGCCAGCGGACAGACCTCGCGGGAACCCGGCGAACTTCGCCCGCGCCAAGGACCGTCCGTTCTCCAGCTTGCTCTGCTCGCCGTCCTCGACCCGCATCGGAACCGGGAGAATCCGGATCTCACGATCCGTGCGGAGATCCTCGATGGACCGCGCGACAGCGGCGGCACCCTCGATGGACTGCGTGGAGAGAGTGAAGCAGTTCACGACGACGTCGGGGAACCGTGCCGTGCAAACGCTTGCGATGTCGCTCAGACCCGTCCTGCTGTCCAGCAATGTGTAGTCATAGTGGCGCCGCATGTCCGCGCGCATGGCCGCGAATAGATGCGCGCCGCCCAGACGGTGAGTGAACTCGTCCCACTGGAAGCCGGCCAGCGCCGTCGTGTACGAGCGACCAGGCCGCCCGGCCGAGATGATGTCGAGACGGCCGTCGCCGGGAAAGGTCCAGTCGAGAGATACGGCATGCGGCAGAGCGCGCGCATACGGAACGTGCCAGTCTCCCCCACGGTCGCTGTGCTGGGTCGCAGCCCGCGCGTACTCAGTGAGCATGTCGACCACACCCTCCGTCGCGTCCAGCAGCTCGAGGTCCAGGAAAGGGTGGAAGAACCGCTGCAACCCTGGGGCGTCGAGGTCCCAGTCGACGACGAGCACCCGCTTGCCGCCGCTCGCCAGGATCCAGGCCACGTTGGCCAGGGCCATGGTCCGGCCGGTGCCCCCCTTGTAGGAGAAAAACGTGATGACCTCGCCGGCTCGATCATTGTCCATGGGTACCTCCCGTGTCCCCTGGCGGCGTGGCGACCACGCGCGGTGCATGGGTAAGGAATCGGTTCAGGGCGCCGTCCAGCAGGGAAGGAAGCTGCCGCCGGAACTGCTCTGCCGTATGGGTATGCACGACGCCGAAGGACGACGAGCCACCGTCGTCGCCGAGGCGGCGCGGCGCTCTCGCCTGGAACGCCTTGCGGAGGTCGTCCCTGCGAGCCTGCGTCTGGGGGTCCTCTTTGTCCCAGACCACGGCGACGCCCAGCCAGCTCGCGTCCATCGCATCGAGGCTCTGCAGGACTGCCGACTTCCGTTCGTGCAGCGATAGCCAGGGGTCGATGAGAACGACACCGGGACCGGCCGCCAGCCTTCTCCAGTCTATGGACTCCAGGCCCTCCTCCAGGGAGAGGACTCGGGGCTCGTACCCGAACGAGCGGGCGATGGCGCATGTCACGTCGACGAGCGGCCGCGTGGCGGCACCTGGGAAGGGATTCCACTCCGCCGGTGCGCCCCCGTAACAACCGGAGGCCCGATCGGCCGGCAGATCCGCCGCGGTCGGCGCCGCCACCAGGACCGTCAGGCGCCGGTGCGCTGGGACGACCTGCGGCGGGTCCTGGAAGTCGTCGTGCGCCAAGTGAAGTTCGCTCACATGACAGGGCCGAAGCGCCGCGCCGTCCGCAGCTCTCATGATCTCGCTCGCCACGTGATGGACCACTCTCTGGTACACGGAGCGATAGGCATGATTCTTGATGAGAGTGAATAGGCCATTCTCGGCGTAACCCTTGCCGATGGTTCGGAAATTCAGCTGGACATGGCGTGCCGCATTCGGAATTTGAGCCTCACTGACGGGCGTCCACAGCACCGGGACGATCGGTGGCGCCGTCTCACCACGACGAGCCCTGTGATCAAGAACGCGCCGGGTGAAAGCATGCCACTCGCGACCACATTCGGGGCGGGTAAAGTATCGCGGTGAATAGAGCGGGACGAAGACCCTGCAGGTCGCCAGGGCACTCGCGACGGCGTTGCGCCAGTCCTCGCCGGACTGAATCCCATTCTGATCCATGAAGCCCGGCGAGAGGTCTGTGGGCCAGGTGGTGTGTTCGACGATTTCTTCACACAAGTGATCGTAAAACCGTGCCACCCAAGGTCGTTGCGGCGTGTGGGCATACGCAAGGAAGAAGTACGGCGCAACTTCGGACCCCGCTAACCCATCCGTCACAGCACCCCCAGGCAGGCGAGCGTCCGTTGTTGCGATCACGACATAGCCGACAGGATCTCCAGGTTAAATGACGCCACCACGCCTGGGAAGAGCGCCATTTGAGACAACAAAAGGACGGATTTCCTCGGCTGATGGGGTGCGGCCTCGGGGTA
>NZ_CDWTMG010000057.1:11779-22264 GCF_977945845.1 Frankia sp. CcMO1 | reverse complement strand
GAAGACAAGCCTAGAGACAGCCCAGGCGTCGGAGACCCACCGAAAGAACGAGACGCCGCTCCCCCCAATGGCGGAGGCGGGTTCCGTGCTCGGCGCTGCGGAGGCGTCCGGGTTCGTTGCTGTCTCGTTCGATCGTGCGGGTGCGCTGCGGGCACCGCCGGACGCGGGCAATGATCAGCTTTCCGCGCCGTCGCGGGGCTCGCCGCGACGGCCCGCCGAGGTGAAAAGCGCTGTGGCACAGGGGTTTGTGCACCCAACCAGCACTAATGTGAACCTGAGTCTGCAGGTCAACGGCCCGACCGTGTCTGTTGGACCTGCCCACGCGAAAATCCGCCGGGCGGGCTACGCCGGGAACCGGAACGCTGGGCGCTCCTGAGCCACGGTGGCGCGTCCAGGCTCGGAATCGCTCGGAAGTAGTGGTCTTCAGAGTTTGCTTCTAAGTTGGAAGGTCGGTCCTCTCGGTCTCGGTGTGCGCCCCAGGATGCGTGGGCGGTGCGTGTACGACCTGCCAGCGTTGCCGGGTCGGCTACGGAGAGCGGTAGTAGCGTCGCTTCGGGTCCCGTGGACCGGCGCCGAGTTCACGGACGAGTCCGCGGTCGACCAGTTTGATGAGCCTGGTCCTCGTCACGCGGGTGGACAACTCGATCGCGTTGGCGATTTCGCTGGTGAGTGCGCCGCCGGTCGGGATGGCCGCGAGGATTGCGCGGTCCCTGTCGTCCAGGGTCGGTGATTGGACGCGCTGGGTCCACAGCGTGACGCGGAACCGGGTGCCGATCCCTTCGAGGTCTGGCGGTGGGAGCCCTGCGTCGAGGCAGGCTGATCGAGACCCGTGTCCTCGTCACGGCGGGTAAGCGTAGCTACCAGACGGCGGTCAGCCTGCTCCGCGACCTGCGCGAGGCCCACCTCACCCTCGGTGACGCCGCCGGGTTCAGCACCTACGTCGGCCAACTGCGCACCGAACACAGACGTAGACCCACCTTTCATCGCCCACCTCGACGCGGCCGGTCTTTGACCGCACCCTTCGGCCCGCGCCATGGACGCCTGATCGGCAGCGGCCTGGGTGTGGAACCCAGCAAGAATCGAACCCAAAGCGGCAGGTCGACGGGCTGCACTCCCCGGCCCTGTTCGGGTATCCGCCCCTACATGAGCACTCAAGGTGCAGGTCATGGCGCATGTCGATCTTAAACGGCGAGGTTGAGTGCGCCCGGCAGGGATCGAACCTGCGACCTGGTGCTTAGAAGGCACTCGCTCTATCCACTGAGCTACGGGCGCGCTTGCAGGGGATGGGCCCACCGGGAAGCTACAACAGGGTAGCAAGGTTCGACCAGGCATCGAACACATGGGCACCGTCTCCTGGGAAGGTCGAGCTCCGGGGAAGGCCGAGGTACGACGCTGAGGGGACGTAATGAAGTAACAAATACGTGATCGAGAGCATCATCGCAGGTCACAGGCCTGTGGAGGGTTCGAAACGCGCAAGTTATTTCATTTCGACTCCTGAGGCGTCCGCGGCAGGCGGGCAAACGGGAGGCGTCGCGGACCGGCGTGGGGTCCGAGCGTCGGCGTGCCGGTGCGCGCACGTCCGGGGATGCGTGGCCTGTGGGTGAACCCTCGTTATCCACAGACGACCAACCGAGGGTTTCCGAAGCCGCCGTGACGGCTCACTGTGGGAGAGGCCGTTCGCGGCCAGCCCGGCGGATCCGTCCCTGACCCGAGGAGCACGCCATGCTCGAGACGACCATCACGCTTGTCGGCAACCTGGTCGACGATCCGGATCATCGGATGGCGGCCAACGGTGCGTCGATATGCACCTTCCGCCTCGCGTCGACGCCCCGCCGGTTCGATCGTTCCGAGAGCCGCTGGGTCGACGGAACCACGCTGTTCCTGCGGGTCTCCTGCTGGCGCCAGCTCGCGGACAACGTCGCTGCCAGCCTCGTCCGGGGTGATCGTGCGCTCGTCTACGGCCGGCTGCGGCAGCGGTCGTTCGAGACGGGCGAAGGGGAACGGCGGGTTACCTACGAGATCGACGCGGATGCGGTCGGAACCGAGCTCACCTGGCATGCGGCTCGCTCGGAGCGACTTGCCCGTCGCCCGGGCTCCGCCCCCGCGGGGGCGGCGGCCGCGACGGGTGTTCCCAGTGATCCGTCCGCTCTGGTGGGATCCGAGCACGGCGCTCTGGCCGGCTTCCCGGTCGCTGGTGCGGATGCGGATGCGGCCGGAGCGGCATCTGCCGCGACGGCCATGGCGTCGATGGTCGCGGGACCGCCGGCGGATGCCGGGCGGCTCCAGGGCGCGGGTGTGGCGCCCGGCGAACCGCGCCCGTCCGCGGTGACGGTCGACGATTCACCCTGGCAGTCGTTTCCCTCCTCCTCCCATGACCTCTCCTGATCGTCCAGCCGTCGATGGCGGGGACCTGGAGGGCGAGTCGGACCGACCTGCGTCCGGCGCGGCCAAGGGCGCTGGGTACCGTGCCGTGGATGAGCAGCCGGCACGAGATGGGGCCGACGGGGCCTGTCTCCGCCGAACCCGGGACAGAGCCGCAGGCGCCCTTCGACGTCATCGATGCGCAGGTTGTCGTGAGTCCCGGCTTGGAGAGCGGCCTTGCGCACGCGACACCCGGATCGGTGGTCGTCGCCGCGCCCAGGGGTGATGCCGAGCCCCGGAACGACACGCCGCGGTCCCGGCCGGACGGCGAACAACCGCCGGCCGGGCCGCCGGCTTCCGACGACGCTCACGGTCGGCGGGCTCCCGTCCAGCGGCTGCGCGTTCGTCTCGCGAGCATCTCGGGGCCCGCCCGGTACGTGATGGTGCTCGCCGTCCTGAGCGCGGCGGTCGCCGTCGTCCTCCGGCACACCGTGTTCCCGTTCCTGTCGGTCAATAACGACGAGGGCATCTACCTCCTGCATGCCAGGACCCTCGCCGAGGGCCGCCTGTTCCCGCCCGCCCCGGACCCGGCGCCGTCCTACCTGCCATGGCTGGGAACCGTTGTCGGCGATCACTACGTGTTGAAGTACACGCCCTTCGTACCCGCGATCTTCGCGATCGGCATCGTGCTGACGGGAAGCATCGATCCGGCGCTTGCGATGATCGTCATGGCGGCGGTCGTCGTCACCTACCTACTGGGCGCCGAGCTGTCCGGCAGCCGGCGGACCGCGGCGTTGGCGGCGACCCTGCTCGCCTTCTCCCCGCTGGTGATCCTCCAGAGCGCGATGGTGCTGAGCTACCTGCCGACCCTGGTGCTGCTGCAGGTGACCGTCCTGGGAGTGCTGCGGGGACGGCGCCGCCGACGGGCGGCACCGGTGGTCGTCGCGGGCCTCGCCCTCGGCGTGGCGGCGGCGGTGCGGCCGTACGACGTCGTCCTGCTCCTGGCTCCGCTCGCGATCTGGCTGGTCTTGACCTCCACGGGCGGGCGCTGGTGGCTGTGCCGGTGGCTGCTTTGCGGGCTCGCCGCGCCCATGGTGCTCGTCCTGCTCAGCAACGCCGCCGCCACCGGTGACCCGTTGCGGCTGCCGTTCGCGCTCCTCGAATCCGACGACAAGATCGGCTTCGGGTTGCGCAAGCTGTATCCCGGCGACGGCAGGCACGACTTCGGCCTAGTCGAAGGGCTGCAGTCGGTTGGCGACCACCTGTGGTTGTTCGGCGGCTGGGCCTGCGGGGGAGTAGTGCTGGCCGGCTGTGCGATCGTCGTGGCGGCTCGGCGGCAGCTGTCCGCACCCGCCGCGGTCCTGGGTGCGGGTGGGCTGCTCTTCCTGGGCGGATACGTCGGCTTCTGGGGCGCGTGGAACGCGGCCGAGTTGTGGGGCGGCATCCGCTACGTCGGCCCCTTCTACCTGGTCCCGGTGCTCATCCCGCTCGTCCACCTCGGCGCGGAGGGCCTGGTCAGGGCCGGCGAAGCCGTCTTCGCCCGCGGGCACCGCTTCGGGCTCACCGCCGTCGCGGGGACCGGCGCCGCCATCCTGGCGCTCACGGCCGTCGTCCTGGTCGGGGCGGTGCGCGCCAACCTCACGCTCACCGGGCACGACCGTGACCTCAGCGCGATGCTGGATCGGCTGCCGGGCGACCCGCTCGTGTTCGTCGCGGTGAACCCGCCGTTTCTCGGGCATCCCACTCCGGTGACCGCGAACGGGCCGAAGCTCGACGGTCCCGTCCTGTTCGCCGTGTCGCGGGGGGTCGACGATCTCATCGTGGCCGCTGACCACGCGGACCGCCCGGCCTACCTGCTCCGCCTGGCATCGGCCTACGGCCGCTCACCCGCCTCGCCTTCCACCGCGCGGGTCGAACGGCTGGCGGTCAGGAGCGGCAGGTGGGTGGCGGTGACCCTGCGAGTGGATGCCGCGCCCGCGGGCGCCCGTTCCGCCCGCGTCGTGCTCACCGAGGGTGCCCGCCGCCTGTCGATTCCGGTCCATCCGCGGATCCCCACCTCGATGATCCTCACCGTCGACGCGGACGGCCTCGATATCACCGACGTCACCAGTATCACCAACATCGCCGGCGGCACGGACAGCCCCGGCGGCACCACGACGGACCGCAACGACTCCGGCCGGTCCCCGGTGCATTCCGGATCCCTCGGCCGTCCGTCGGCGAGCACCGTGCGGGACGGCCGGGGCACCTCCATCACCGTGGCCTACTACGCGACGAGCCCTTCCGGACGGGAACATTTCCTTGATCATCAGGTGCTGCCCGTGCGGCTGGCCGCACGGGACGGTTCCCGGTCGGACAGCTCCCGGTCGGACGGTTCCCGGCCGGCTGCCGGCCCGCCGGTCACCGTACTCGGATCCCTGGGGGAGGTCGATGAGGTCGGCGAGGGGCGTCGGCCGCCGCTGCGCATCATCATCGATGATCGTCGAGGCTGACCTGCCCGCCCGGGTAACCTGCCTGCCCCGGCGCCCCGATCCCCCGGTGAGCGGTCGGCCCGGTGAGCGGTCGGCCCGGTGATCGGTCGATGCGGCAGATGGGAGGAAGCATGTACGTTCCGTCGAGGACGTCAGTCCCCGGCTCGTAGATCCGTAGGACGGGCCGGAAATCACCGACTGCCGCGGGCAGCCAGTTGGCAAGCGGCCCGCCGTCCTCCGGGGGATCGCTCTGGAGCAGGATGCGCACCGAGCCGTCCGGACCGCGGCGCAGATCGCGGTCGCCGCTCCGCAGGGAATACCGGTGCAGGGGATTCTCGACGAGGTAGTACTCGGGCGCGTCGTACATTGTCAGCGACCAGAACGCGGCCTGCGGCGGCGGCACCAGCTCCAGCAGGTACCGGTGGGCCCCGCTCAGCTGAC
Source organism: Frankia sp. CcMO1 (assembly GCF_977945845.1). Taxonomy (NCBI): domain Bacteria; kingdom Bacillati; phylum Actinomycetota; class Actinomycetes; order Frankiales; family Frankiaceae; genus Frankia; species Frankia sp. CcMO1. The sequence goes on along the minus strand of NZ_CDWTMG010000057.1, from coordinate 16,994 downwards.
GGCCGTCCGTGTCGATAGCACGGCTCGCCTGGATCTCCTCGTAGCCGTGCGTCGCGCCCCGCGGCAGCCGGGCGGCCATCGCCCGGGCGAGACGGGCCTGTGCCCGATCGCTTATCCGCCAGGCCGGATCGTCGATCGTGCCTGGTCCGAGTCGGTCCAGGTTGAAGTCGAGGGCATGCGGGGTGCTCACCCAGCCGTTCGTCAGCGCCCGGCCGGCGTGCGCCACCCGTTCGAGCTCGTCGCGGCCGGCGCGCAGCCCGGTGCGCAGGGACCAGGCGAGGCCCGGGTTGGGGTCGATGTACGGCGAAGGATCGTTGAGGATCCCGAGCGAGGTGAAGTGGCGGGCGTACTCGGCCTCGGCCCGCGACGGAGGATAGGCGCGCAGCCAGATGCGCAGCTCCTCCCAGAACCGGAGGTCGTCACAGACCCTCTTCGAGTGCTCCGGCGGTCCCTCCGCGCGGCGGGCCTCGGGATCCAGCGGGCTCAGGTCCAGTTCCTCCTGCAGCCGGGACACCGCCGCGATGTCCGCCGGGCCGTCGAAGCCAAACCGGTTGATCAGCGTCAGCAGCCGGGTCGGCGCCTTGATGCGGGCCAGCGACGCGGGCGCGCTGCCCGTCCAGCCCGGCGGGACGAGCAGATAGCGCCCACCCCGTCCGCCGGTGGTTCGCCGTCCCACGTAGGCGAAGTTGTTCCGCCAGGCGTCCATGAAGATCATCACGCTGTAACGATCCGGCGTGTCGGGGATCCGCAGGACCAGCGGACCCGGCGTGAGGTCGACCTCGGCCACCGAGCACAGGGCGTCGTTGTCGACGCTGACGAAGCAGGACAGTGGCGCGGGCGGTTCCGTCTCGTGAGCGAAGGCGTTGTACCCGGCGGGCCGGATCGGCCCGATTCCCTCAGCCGCCGTCCGTACGCTCAGCCGGACATTGCTGACCAGGGGATATCCGAAGATGAACGCCTCGGCCGCCAGCCCGAGCCGATGGTCACTCGCGAGCATGCCGTCCTCCCCGCGCTCGTCATCTCCGTTTCAGTGGTCGCCCTCATGCAGTGGTCGCCCCCATGCAGCGGTCGCCCCCACAGTCCGTGCCCTTCTTTGTGGTGTGGTACCCACCGGTCCCCGGCGTCGGCCGACGGGCCACCGATCACCGCTGTGAGGAACGCGGGCGCGATGCCCTAGGGTTGATGGCATGGCGCAGTACGTCTTCCAGATGCGCAAAGCGCGCAAGGCCCATGGCGACAAGGTCATCCTCGATGACGTGACCCTGTCGTTCCTCCCCGGAGCCAAGATCGGGGTAGTCGGCCCGAACGGCGCGGGGAAGTCGTCCCTGCTCAAGATCATGGCCGGTCTCGATCAGCCGAGTAACGGCGAGGCGACCCTGAGCCCCGGCTACACGGTCGGCATGCTCGCCCAGGAACCCTCGCTGGACGAGACCAAGGACGTCCGCGGCAACGTCGAGGACGGCGTGCGCGAGATCCGCCGGGTGCTCGCCCGCTACGAGGAGATCAACGAGAAGATGTCCGCGCCCGACGCGGACTTCGACTCCCTCCTCGCCAAGCAGGCCGAGCTCATCGACAAGATCGAGGCCGCGAACGCCTGGGAGCTCGACAGCCAGCTCGACCAGGCCATGGACGCGCTGCGGCTGCCGCCCGGCGATGCCGACGTCACCCTGCTCTCCGGCGGTGAGCGCCGCCGGGTCGCGCTGTGCAAGCTCCTGCTCGAGGCTCCCGACCTACTCCTGCTCGACGAGCCGACCAACCATCTCGACGCCGAGAGCGTCGCCTGGCTGGAGCAGCACCTCGCCCGCTATGCGGGCGCCGTGCTGGCCGTCACCCACGACCGGTACTTCCTGGACAACGTCGCCGGCTGGATCCTCGAGCTCGACCGGGGCCGTGCCCTGCCCTACGAGGGCAACTACACCACCTACCTGGAGAACAAGGCGGCCCGGCTGAAGGTCGAAGGCCAGAAGGACGCCAAGCGGCGCCGGGTACTCGCCCAGGAACTCGAGTGGGTCCGGTCCAACCCGAAGGCCCGCCAGACCAAGAGCAAGTCGCGCCTCGCCCGCTACGAGGAGCTGGCCGCCGAGGCGGACCGGGCGCGCCCGCGCGACTTCGAGGACATCCAGATCCCGCCGGGCCCCCGGCTCGGCAACCAGGTTATCGAGGCCAAGGGGCTCACCAAGGGCTTCGATGACCGGCTCCTCATCGACAACCTGTCGTTCACCCTGCCGCGCGGCGGCATCATCGGCGTGATCGGCCCCAACGGCATCGGTAAGACGACCTTGTTCAAGATGTTGACCGGGCAGGAGGCGCCGGACGCCGGGGAGCTCGTCATCGGCGACACCGTCGACATCGCCTATGTCGACCAGACCCGCTCGGGCCTGGACCCGAAGAAGAACGTCTGGCAGGTCGTCTCCGACGGCCTCGACCACATCGTCGTCGGCAAGGTCGACTTCCCGAGCCGGGCGTACGTGTCGTCGTTCGGGTTCAAGGGGCCCGACCAGCAGAAGCCCGTCGGTGTGTTGTCCGGCGGGGAGCGTAACCGGCTGAATCTCGCGCTCACCCTCAAGCGTGGCGGCAACGTCCTGCTTCTCGACGAGCCCACCAACGACCTCGACGTGGAGACGCTGCGCTCCCTGGAGGACGCGCTGCTGGAGTTCGCCGGCTGCGCCGTGGTCATCTCCCACGACCGCTGGTTCCTCGACCGGGTCGCCACCCACATCCTGGCCTGGGAGGGAACCGACGAGGACCCGGCGCGCTGGTTCTGGTTCGAGGGGAACTTCGCCGACTACGAGACCAACAAGATCGATCGTTTCGGGCAGGAGGCGGCCCGCCCGCACCGCGTCACCTACCGCAAGCTCACCCGGGACTGAGAGCGCACCCGGGCCGGCCGCCCGGCCGGTGCCCGCGGGCACCGAGCGGTCAGTCGGGGCGGTTCTGCAGCGAGTTCGCCGCCATCGACAGGTAGCCCCAGAGCTGCCTGTCGAGATCGGGCGGCAGGTCCAGGGAGTCGACCGCGGCCCGCATGATCTTCAGCCAGGCGTCCCGCTGCGCCGGGCCGATCGCGAACGGGCCGTGCCGCCTCCGCAGCCGAGGATGCCCGCGCTGCTCCTGGTAGTCGGTCGGGCCACCCCAGTACTGGATGAGGAACATGCGCAGGCGCTCCTCAGCGCCGGTCAGATCCTCTTCCGGGTAGAGCGGGCGCAGTACCGGATCGTTTGCCACACCCTGGTAGAACCGCGCGACCAGCTTCCGGAACGTCGGTTCGCCGCCGGCGGCGTCGTAGAAGGAGCTGACCGGGAGAGTGCGCGGAGGAGACTGGCTCACTCGTCCATTCTGCGGCACGCGGTGCGGCCCGATCCGGGCGACGGGTGTTCTCAGCCGTCGCGGGGCGCGATCCACGCCGTCGTGTCGGGGGGCAGCGTCAGGGTCGCGCCGTCGTACCCCACCGGTCCGCTGGCGAGCACCAGCCGTCCGGGCAGTGGAACCGCCACCTCCCCCTCGGTCGTCATCACGCAGGTCATATTGGCCGGCCCCACCGAGGTGGGCGGGGCCGGGGGCACCGACGAGCCTGCCGGCGCGGGGCGGTCGAAGGCCAGGCATCCGGCCGGGGCGTCGTCCCGCCAGCGCAGGTCGTCGCCACGCAGGTGGGGGAGGGCACGGCGCAGGGCGAGCGCGCTGCGCACGAGCAGCCAGGTCGACATCGGGTCGGCCGCCTGCGCGAGGACCGCGAGGTCCGCCCAGTCGGCGGGTTGCGGCAACCACGGGTCGGCGCCGGCCGAGGTGAATCCGTAAGGGGGCGTGTCCCCCGACCACGGCAGGGGGATCCGGGCGCCGTCCCGGCCCGGCGACGTGCCCCCGGACCGCGTCCAGATCGGGTCGCGACGGGCGGCCGGCGGCACCTCGGCCTGCGGCAGCGCCAGCTCGTCGCCCTGGTACAGCACCGCGGTGCCGGGCAGTGCGAGCAGCGTGAGCAGGGCGGCGCGCGCGCCGCGGGTCCCCGTGGGACCGCCGCCGTAACGGGTCGCCGGACGCACCACGTCGTGGTTGGCGAGCACCCAGGTGCCCGGCGCGCCGACCGCCGTCAGCGCGGCGCGTTCGGCATCGATGGCGGCCCGCCAGGCCGCCGCCGACCAGGGGATGCTCAGCAGGGAGAACGAGAACGTCAGGTGCAGCTCGTCCGGTCGCACGTAGCGGGCGAGCCGGGCCGGGTCGCGCACCCAGGTCTCCCCGATCAGGACCCTGGGACGCCCGTCGCGGGCGGTGTACTCGTCGGTGATCGCGCGCCACTCGCGGTAGATTTCGTGCACCCCGTCCTGGTCCCAGACCCGGGGCTCGTGCTCCTCGCGGAACCCGCTGTCCGGAGCCAACAGGGCGCCGGGCGGGTTGTCCCGTAGCTCGGTGTCCTTCACCAGCCCGTGGGTCACGTCGATCCGGAACCCGTCGACCCCCCGATCGAGCCAGAACCGCAGCGTCGCGGCATGGTCCGCGCGGACGGCGGGATGATCCCAGTTCCAGTCGGGCTGCTCGGCGTCGAACAGGTGCAGGTACCACTGGCCGTCCGCCACCCGCGTCCAGGCCGATCCACTGAACACCGATTCCCAGTTGTTCGGAGGCTGCTCGCCGCTGGAGCCTCGGCCGTCGCGGAAGATGTAGAGCTCCCGCTCGGGACTGCCCGGCGCGGACGCGAGCGCCGCCTGGAACGCCGGGTGCGCCGAGCTCGAGTGGTTCGGCACGAGATCGATCAGCACGGCGAGTCCGGCCTCGGCGGCGTCGGCGAGCACGGCGTCGAGGTCCGCGAGGTCACCGAAGAGCGGATCCACGCCGCGATGGTCGGCGACGTCGTACCCGTGGTCGGCCATGGGGGACGAGTAGAAGGGTGTGATCCAGATCGCGTCGACGCCGAGTTCGGCCAGCACGGGCAGGTGCCGCCGCAGCCCCTCCAGATCGCCGACCCCGTCACCATCGGAATCGGCGAAACTGCGAAGGTACACCTCGTACAGCACGGCCCGGCGCCACCACGTCCCGTCCCGGCCGGGCGACCGCACCCGGCCGTCGGCGCCATTCGGGCGATCCAGCTCCCCGGCGTCGCCGGCTCCTGGGCTGTTGTCCTTGTTGTCCCCAGCGCCCTCGGCGTTCTCGTTCCCCTCGGCGTTCTCGCTGCCCGCGTGGTCCTTGCCCGCGTCGCTCCGGTTGCCGTGCTGGACACTAGGGGGAC
>NZ_CDWTMG010000057.1:0-11526 GCF_977945845.1 Frankia sp. CcMO1 | reverse complement strand
CGCAAGTTATTTCATTTCGACTCCTAAGGTATTTTATCTCCCTTAGTAGATGAGGGTGTCTTTGTGGGGCAGTCCTCAACAGAATAATGTGTCCTCATCTGGCTCCTTCTGGCGTTCCTGGCCTTTTTGGTGCAGGTGCCCCTGTTGTGCGCCTACCCAGGGACCGCTCCGCCGCGTCGGGACGGCGCGGCGGAGCGCGTGTTCCTCGGTCGGGTGATGCCTATCCAGCATCAAACCCGGCCGGTGGAGGCGAAAGGGAGGGCGATGGGGTACTGGTTGCGGCTCGGGCCGACGTTCCCCCGATGCGTGATATCCGATATCCGAACTAGACTGCCGCAGGTGGACCAGGTGACTGGCTGTTACGGAGCAGTACCGAGAATCGGATTTGGTCGGGGATGTGATGGTGTGCCCGTGACGTCGGAACCGTCCACCGGGATTTCGCCCTATGCGCCCGGTATATCAGGGTTTGTCGGTGAATCACGGAAGTCCGATCAGGTGCGGCGGTCGGCGTCCGCAGGTCTGCGGGCCGCGCGGGAGGCTGTCCGCGCGCTGTGCCACGGTGCTCGGGGGGACCATGACGACGGATTGGGTGGCTCCGACCCGTCCTTCCTGGCCGATGCCGGTCTCGTCCTCGGCACCTCCCTCGACCCCGATCGGGTCGTCGACCTGATCGCCGGACTCGCCGTGCCCCGTCTCGGCACGGGCGCCTTGGTGTGGCTGCGCGAGGGCGACCAGGTCAGGCTCGGCGCCTCGGTCTTCCACGACCCGAAAGCCGGCAAGATCATGCGGGCGATTGTCGCCACGCGGCCGCCCCAACTCGCGGACGACTTCCCGCCGGGCGTCGTCATGCGTAACGGCCAGACGTACTGTCTGCCGGACTTCGATGAGCTGCGCCCGGTGCCGCTGTTCCCGTACGAGCTCGCCTACCAGCAGTTCCGCCGGATCCAGAGCGGTCCCACCGTCACCGTCCCGTTGCCGGCGCACGGCCGGATCCTCGGCGCGATCACTGTCGGGCGCGGCACCGGCTTCTATTCCGGAGCGGAGGTGAACCTGCTGGAGGACCTCGCCCGGCGGGGGGCCGTCGCGCTGGAGAACGCACAACGCTTCCGCGAGGCACAGGAGTCCGCGCTGACCCTGCAACGGTCGCTCCTGCCGGCGCATCCCCCCGCACTCGACGGGGTCGAGATCGCGATGGAGTACCGGCCGGGAACGGCAGGGACGGAGGTTGGAGGCGATCTCTACGATGTCATACCGCTCGCCGGGGGGCGAGTCGGGGTGGCCATCGGTGACGTGATGGGGCGCGGCCTGCATGCCGCGGCGGTGATGGGCCAGCTGCGGGCGGCGCTGCGCGCCTACGCTCTGGAGGATTGGAGCCCCGTCGAGGTGCTGACCCGGCTTGACCGGGTCGTCGGCCTGCTGCCCGGTCTCCAGCTCGCGACCTGTATGTACGCCGTCTACGACCGGGACACCGGCCGGGCGACGATCGCGAACGCCGGCCACCCCGCGCCGTTGGTGATCCTTCCCGACGAGGACCCCGACTATCTGGTGCTCGACCCCGGGCTCCCGCTGGGAGTCGGCGAGGGGGCGGTGTTCAGCGAGACGACCGTCGCGCTTCCACCCGGATCGGCGTTGGTGATGTTCACCGACGGCCTGGTGGAGTCGCGACGCCGCCCGCTCGTGGACGGCCTGGACAATCTTCGACGCGGTCTTACCGCACAGCGTGCCCGGGCGGCCGCGGCAGGCCTCGAGGCGGTCGAAGTCGCGGCGGGTGCCGACATGGCGGCTGGAAGCGAGGGCGAGGGCGAGGGCGTTGGCCTGAGCGCGGAACGGACCGGGAAGGCGGAACGGACCGGGAAGGCGTGGACGGATCGGCGGGCCCCCGGCCCGTCGCTCGGCCCACCCCCCGGGGTGCCGGAACGCCGCTCCTGGGTGGACCGGCGGCGCCGGGCGCGCAGGGTGAACTTCGCGGCACGTAGCTGGTTCGGTCCGGACACCGTCAACGGCCCCGGCGAGGGCCCCGTCGAGGAGACCGCCCGCACGCTGCTCGAACGGTGCCTGATTGCCGCCGGTCTCCCGGCCCGGACCGACGACGATACTGCCATGGTGGTGCTCACCACGCAGGCCGTGAACCCGCCATTGCTCGAACTCGCGTTGCCCGCGGTGGCCGCGTCGGCCGGCGAGGCCCGGACAGCGATGCGCTCGGTCCTCGCCGAATGCGGGATCACCTCCGTCGAGGACGCGACGCTGCTGGTCAGCGAGGTGGTGACGAACGCGGTGCTGCACGCCCGCAGTGATCTGGTGCTGCGGGCATCGATGGGACCCGGTCGGCTGCGGATCAGTGTCGAGGACCGGGAAGGCGCGCATCTGCCCCGGCCCGGCGTGGCCGCGGAGAACAAACCCGAGCCCGAGTCGGGGTGGGGCCTGCTGCTGGTCGAGGCGCTGGCGCTGGCCTGGGGCGTGGAGATGACCCCCGGGGGCAAGCGTGTCTGGTTCGATATCGAGATACCCGACCGGGAGCCGGGTGCCGCCGGCCCGACGAGACCGATCGTCAGGCCCGATCCGTCTCCCTCGGCGGGCCTGTCCCGGAAGCCTCCCCTCGACCCGCCGGTCCAGGGCCGCTCCTGGGGATAGCATCCGCTGCCGGGCCACCTGACGAGCCGGGCCACCTGACGAGCCGGGCCGAGGCCGCGTGATCAGGCGGTGGCGACGGCGCCGGTGGCCCATTCGTCCTCGGCCTTGCGCACGATGTTGCGCAGCATTCCACCGAAGACGGCCGCGTGGAACGGGCTGACCGACCACCAGTAGAGCTGCCCGGGAAGTCCGCGGGGCAGGAAACTCGCGCGCTGCCAGTAGGTCGTGGTGCCCTCGGCGTCGACCATCGAGCGTAGTTCCAGCCAGGCCTCGCCGGGCAACTTCATCTCGGCGCGCAGCCGGAGCAGGTGGCCCGGTTCGATCTCCTCGACCCGCCAGAAGTCCAGAGCCTCCCCGGCGTGCACCCGCTGCGGATCACGCCGACCCCGGCGCAGACCGACGCCACCGATGGCGGTGTCCAGCCGGCCGCGGGCGGACCAGGCCAGGGGCCACGAGTACCAGCCGTTGTCGCCCCCGATGCCCTCGATGACGTGCCACAGACAGGCCGGCGGCGCCGCCACGGCCATGCTGCGCTCGTCGACGTAGAGGGATCCCCCGGCCCACTGCGGGTCGGTCGGCAGGGGCTCGTTCGGGGGGCGCGTGGCACCGGCGCCGTCCCCGTCGTCCGATGCGCCTCCCGATCCCGGCCACACCGCCGTCGACCAGCGGGTCTTCACCGAACGTGCCCGCACCCGGGCCAGCGCGAGGGCCACCGCGGCGTCGAAGGGCAGCAGTCCCTCGGCGGGATCGGGGATCCAGCGGGCGATCTGGTGGTCGTGGGCCACCACCTCGTTGCGCAAGGAACGGATGAGCGGCCTCGCGATGCCGCCCGGCACCGGGGTGACGAGCCCGACCCACAGCGAGGACAGCTCGGGGGACAGGATCGGAACCGGGACGATGATCCGGCGCCGCAGCCCCTCGACGGCGGCGAAGCGCTGCATCATCTCCGCATAGGTCAGGATGTCCGGGCCGCCCACGTCGAAGGTGCCCTCGACGTCGTCGGGGACGTCCAGAGCGCCGATCAGATAGTGCAGCACGTCCCGGACGGCGATCGGCTGGATCCTGGTCCGCACCCAGCGCGGCGTCAGCATCACCGGCAGGCGCTCCGTCAGGTAGCGCAGCATCTCGAACGAGGCGCTGCCGCTGCCGATGACGACCGCCGCACGCAGCACGATCGTCGGCACCCCCGAGCCGAGCAGGATCCTCCCGACCTCCTGGCGGGAGCTCAGATGGGCGGACGTGCCACCCGTCGTCGCCGGGCTCAGCCCGCCGAGGTAGACGATCCTGCGGACACCGGCCGCCCGGGCCGCGACGGCGAAGGCGTTCGCCGCCCGCCGGTCGACCGCGGAGAAGTCACCACCACCGTCGATCGAGTGGATGAGGTAGTAGGCGACCTCGATCCCGTCGAGCGCGGACCGCAACGACTCCGGATCCCGGGCGTCGGCGCGGACGACCTCCGCCCGGGCGGCCCATGGGATGTCCCGCAGCCGGAGGGGATCCCGGGTCATGGCCCGGATATGGTGGCCACGGTCGAGCAGGCGGGGAGCCAGCCGGCCGCCGATGTACCCGGTCGCCCCGGTGACGAGGATGCGCATGCAGGTTAGCTGCCCTGGCAGGTCCCGCCGTACCCTGGCATCCGGCCGATCTGCCGTCGCCGTGCCTGGGAACGCCTCGAACAGGCGGGGACGCCCGGGCAGAGAACGCTCCGGGCGGGTGCCGTCAGGCCGAGGCGGCCTCGGTCACGTCGGTACTCAGGTAGGCCGACCAGCGTGGATCCATCCGACGGGAGCCCAGAATGCGCCAAGCGGCTCCGCTCGGCGCCCGTGGCGCCGTGCGGAGCCGCCAGCCGAGATCAGCGACGGCCAGGTCGGCTTTCAGATGGTTGCAGCGGCCACAGGCCGCCACGACGTTCTCCCACGCATGCGGGCCCCCACGGGAGCGTGGAATGACATGATCCAGTGATGTTGCCGGAGCATTGCAGTACACGCAGCGATGATGGTCGCGGGCCAGCACACCCTTGCGGGTCAGCGGGATCTGCGAGCGGTACGGCACCCGGACGAAACGCGCTAACCGGACCACGATCGGGACATCGACGGAGGCCGTCGCGGACCGAAGAACCTGCCCGGCCGATTCGACCATGACGGCCTTGTCGGTCAGGACCAACACCAGCGCGCGCCTTTGCGACACCACGCACAGAGGCTCGTACGTGGCATTGAGAACCAGCGCCTCTGCCACGCGCCGACCTCCTGCCCACCGAGGGCCCTTTGCGGGCCGTTCTGCCCAGCGTCTCCGGTGACAATGGACAGTCAACCTTCTTCTGCGGCAGAACGCGAGCCTGTTTGCATGGTCATCGCCTTTCGTGCCGTGGCGCTGCACATATCTCATGGCCTTTGTCACATACAGGCGACCATTTTGTGGCCGCATCAATACGGAAAGTGCTTTTTCGGGTGTGATGGGAGACCTGGCCGGGTTGGGTCGGAGAGTGGTTGGGTCGGAGCGTGGCTGTCCGCCGACCGGATCGGGGCCCCCACCGCCGGGCCACCGGCATGGGTGAGACTGATCTGCGGCCGCCGCCCGCGCCGCCGTGAGCGCGGGAGGGCCGGTGACCTCGGCCTGCTCGAGGAACTTCGAATGATCGCAATCGACCGGAAGGATGATCGACGCCGTGACGCCCGCCCCGTCCCTGCTGGCTCAGCCTCTCATCCCGTCGCTGGGAATGCTGCTGTCCGCCTCGCCGTCACCCACCGAAGTGCCGGGCCCGACGTCCGGGCTGACGACGCCCACTCCACTGCCCTCGCCGAGCCCGTCGGTGACCTCTGACCCGCTGGTGTCCCTGGAGGGCGTCGCGACCGCGCTGCGGGACGCCTGCGGGACCGATCCGGGGCTGCTGTGCCGCACCGTCTACGACATTACCCACAGTAATTATCTTGCCTCCGGGGCTGAGGTGTTCCTCGGTACCCCGATCCGCATCGCGCTCATTCTGGTGATCGCGTTTGTGGTGCGGGCGCTGCTGCACCGGTTCATCCGGCGCACCACCGACATCGGACACGCCACCGAACGGACCGGTTCCGGCAGTTGGGGCGGGTTGTTCCGGGGTTCCCGCGCCGGCTCTCTGCTGGGCGCGTTCGGCGATCCGGCGGTGCTGATGGAAAGGCGCCGTCAGCGTGCGGCGACGGTCGGTTCGCTGCTGCGCAGCGTGACGTCCATCTTCATCTTCGGCCTGGCCTTCCTCAGCATCCTGGGCGAGCTGGGTATCAATCTCGCCCCCATCGTCGCCAGCGCCGGTGTGCTGGGAGTCGCGGTCGGTTTCGGTGCGCAGAACCTCGTCCGGGACTTCCTGTCGGGGATGTTCATGCTGCTGGAGGACCAGTACGGGGTGGGAGACGTGATCGATCTCGGTCCGGTCTCCGGTGCCGTGGAGGCGGTCAGTTTCCGGACGACCAGACTGCGTGACGTCGAGGGCGCCGTCTGGTACGTCCGGAACGGCGAGATCACCAGGGTCGGTAACAAGAGCCAGCAATGGGCACGGACCGTGCTCGACGTTCCGCTCGACTACGACACCGAGGTCGCCACCGCTAAACGGGTGCTGGCCCGGACGGCGAACGAGCTCTGGGCGGACGCGAAGTGGAGCAGCCTCATCCTCGCCGAGCCCGAGGTCTGGGGGATGGAGACCATGACCTCGGACGGTTACACCCTGCGTGTCGCCATCAAGACCCAGCCGCTCAAGCAGTGGGAGGTCGCGCGCGAGCTGCGTGAGCGGGTCCGGACCTCGCTTGGCGCGGCCGGGATCGAGCTCGGTTCCGTGCAACGCAGTGAGGTGACCATGGTCAACGACGACGAGGAGACCGCCGGGAGCCGTGCGGAGGACGACGCGGATCCGGATGCCGGGGTCGGCGGGGGTGCCGCGGACGCTCAGGGGACGGATCTGCCGCGGGCACGGATCGACCCGCCCGCCCCCGACCTGTCGCGGTTGAGGGGATGATCTGGGCGTGCCGGTGAGTCTGGGCGTGCCGGTGGGTCTGGGCGTGCTGGGCAGTCTGGGCTCACGGTGGCTGAAACTGTCCTGAGGATCGCGGTATGTCTTCCTGAGACCGGCCCCGCGCAGCACCATCACCGCGTCGGGTGAAGGCAGACTGGGGGCGTGCGGGTACTGGTGGTGGACGACGACGCGGCGGTCCGGGAGTCCCTGGAACGCTCGCTGCGGTTCGAGGGGTACGAGGTGGCCACGGCGGTGGACGGGGCGGACGCGCTCGGCGTCATCGGCCGCGAGCGGCCGGACATCGTCGTGCTGGACGTGATGATGCCCCGGGTGGACGGGCTGGAGACCTGCCGTCGGCTGCGGGCCCAGGGCGACGACGTCCCGGTGCTCATGCTGACCGCCCGGGACGGCTTGGCCGACCGGGTCAGCGGCTTGGACGTCGGTGCCGACGACTACCTGGTCAAACCGTTCGCCCTGGAGGAGCTGTTCGCCCGGTTGCGGGCACTGATCCGCCGGGCGGCGTTGGCCGCGCGGGTGCGGGCGGCCGGTTCGGACGGGTCCAAGGGGATCCCCGACTCGACGCTGTGCTATGGCGGGGTCTGTCTGGATCAGGCTAGCCGCCAGGTGACCCGCGGTGATCGGGAGCTGATTCTGACCAAGACCGAGTTCGAGCTGCTGGAGTTGTTTCTCGCCCATCCGCGTCAGGTGCTCTCCCGCTCCATGATCATGGAGCGGGTCTGGGGGTATGACTTCGGCCCGACATCGAACTCGCTGGAGGTCTTCGTGAGCTACCTGCGCCGCAAGCTCGAGGCGAACGGCGAGCCCAGGCTGTTGCACACCGTGCGCGGAGTTGGCTACGTGCTGCGTGAGCCGTCGGGGGACCGCGCGTGAGCAGTGCCCCCGACCAGGGGGCCGCGCCATCGCCGTGGTGGCCGCAGCCGTTGACGGGTCGCCCGGCAGCGGGGCAGGTGGCAGCGGGGCAGCCGGCAGTGGGGCAGGTGGCGGTGAACGGGCGCGCCGGCCGGTTGGACGGGTTCGCGCGGCGCGTCCACCCGGGACGTCACTCCAGGATCCGGTTTTCCTCCCCGCTCGGTCAGCTGACATTGCGGGCTCGGCTCGCCCTGCTTGTCGGGATGGCGGTGGCTGCCGCCGTGACGGTCGTCGCCGGGGTGTCGCTGGGGGCGACCAGCATCGTGCTGAACCAGGCCATCGACGACCAGCTCGTAGAGCAGGCTGAGGCGTCGGCGCACACCATCCAGACCAGTCCGCTGGGGCTGGAACTGCAGGCGTTCAGCTTCGGGCTGGAGGGCCAGTTCCTCGATGCCGCCGGCAATCCGCTGGAGAACGCCGTCTCGTCCTGGAACAGCATGCGGATCCCGGTCGACTCCGCCGACGCCGAGGTGGCCCGGCGGGAGCGGGCCCAGAACCTGCGCACGATCGCCGTCGACGGGCAGTCCTACCGGCTTGTCACGGTTCCGCTGCAACGTCCCGCGTCCGGCGGTGCATTGCAGCTCGCCCGGCCGACCACCGACGTCGACCGGACCCTGCGCGATCTCGCGCTGGTGCTGCTCGTCGTCGGGATCGTCGGGGTGGTCGGCTCGGTGCTCGCCGGACAGATCGTGGCACGTGCCGCGCTCAAACCCGTTGACGCCGCGGCCGCGGCCGCCGAGGAGGTCGCTCGCACCCAGGATCTGTCGGCGCTCATCCCGGTGACCGGATCCGACGAGATCACCCGGCTGGCGGAGAGCCTCAACAGCATGCTGCGCGCGCTGGAGGCGTCCCGGGCCCGCCAGCGCCAGCTCGTCGACGATGCCAGCCACGAGCTGCGCACCCCGTTGACGAGCCTGCGCACGAACATCGAACTGTTGCTGCGCGCCGAAGCGAACCCGCATCGCGCGCTGCCCGCGGCCGACCGTGAGGCGCTGCTGCGCGACGTGGGCGCGCAGATGCGCGAACTGTCCGGCCTCGTCAGTGAACTGGTCGAGCTCGCCCGGGACGAGGCGCCCACCGAGGAGGTGGAACGGCTCGATCTCGCGGAGATCGTGCGAGCCGCGGCCGAACGGGCCCGGCGCCGCGCCACCGGCAAGGGCGTCGGCATCGAGGTCGACGCGACGTCCTCGACGGTCGACGGGCGGGCGAACATGCTCGAACGGGCAGTCACCAACCTGCTCGACAACGCCGTGAAGTTCTCGCCGCCCGCCTCTGTCGTCCGGGTCGGCTCCCGGGACGGCGAGGTAACCGTCGCGGATGACGGACCGGGCATCGCGCCGGAGGACCGCGCGCAGGCGTTCGACCGCTTCTACCGGGCCACCTCCGCGCGGGGCCTGCCCGGATCCGGGCTCGGCCTCGCGATCGTCGCGGATGCCGTGCACACCCACGGGGGTACCGTCACCGCGGAGAGCTCTCCGAGTGGCGGGGCGTTGCTGCGGATGCGGCTGCCGGTCGTCGACGACCCCGGTCCGCTGGGCCCGGCCACCGCACCGGGCCCGGAGCCGAACCCGCCGGGCGGCGCCGCTCCGCCTCCGGACCGCGCGGGCGAGAATCTCAGGTCGTGACTTCCGACTGCCCCGCCGTGCCCACCGCATCCGCACCCGCGTCCCCCGCGCCCGCCACTGGTCCCACCGCCCCGGCGGGACCGCAGCCCGCCGGGGCGCCGGTGGTGGACCCCGCCGTCGACCAGGTCCTCGCCGAACTCGCCGCGGTGTCCGGTGTGGCGACGTCCTACCTCGGGGCCGATGGTGTCCCGGTACAGGTTGCGCCGGACACCGTCCGGGCCGTCCTGCGGCTGGCGGGGGTCGATCCGACGGATCCCGCCGCGGCGCTCGCGGCGGCGCTGGAACGGCCCTGGCGACGCCGGGTGCCGGCCTGCGCCGTCGTCGTCGCCGCAGCACCGCGCCCGGTGGTCGTTCACACGCCCGTGGATGTCATTCCATACGCCGAGCTGGAGCTCGGCACCGGCGGCCGGGTCGTCCTCGATCCCCCTGGCGCCCCCCTGGCCGAGCGGGTGCTCGACGGCGTGCCCTGGGTCGCCCGGCCGATCGGGCTCCCGGCGGGCCTGCCCCTGGGGGACCACGTGCTGCACGTCGACGCCGGAACCGAGCGGCATCGCTGCCAGGTCGTCGCCGTGCCGGCCGCGGTGCCCGGCCCCGCCGCCCTCGCCCCGCCGGCCCGCGCCTGGGGCTGGGGCTGGGGCTGGATGATCCAGCTCTACGCGCTCACCTCGGCGTCGTCTTGGGGGATGGGGGACTACGGCGATCTCGCGACGCTCGCCGACTGGTCGGGCCGGGCAGGTGCCGACGTGCTGCTGGTGAATCCGCTGCATGCGGGTGCGCCGACCCTGCCCGTCGCGGCGTCCCCCTACTCGCCCGCGAGCCGCCGTTTTGTCTCCCCGCTCTACCTGCGACCGGAGCGGACGCCCGAGTACGCTCGGGCCGATCCCGCCACCCGGTCGGCCGTTGACGAGCTCGCCCGCGGCGCCCGCCGCGACGGTCGGCGGGACGGTCTGCTCGATCGGGACGCGGTGTGGCGGGCGAAGCTGGCCGCGCTGGAACTGCTCTTCGAGGTCTTCCGGCGCGGCGGCGAGCAGGTGGCATCCGCCGAGCCGGCCGGGTCCGACCTGATCGATTTCGCGACCTGGAGCGCGCTCGCTGAGCGGTACGGCCCGGACTGGCGGACCTGGCCGGCGCGTCTCGCTCATCCGGGCGCGCCCGCCGTCGCCGAGGCGAGGGCGGAGCTGGCCGACCGCGTCGCCTTCCACGTGTGGCTCCAGCATCGCTGCGACCAGCAGCTCGCCGCGGCGCAGGCCGCCGCCCGGGCCGCCGGGATGGCCGCCGGGATCGTGCACGACCTGGCCGTCGGCGTCGATCCGGGCGGTGCGGACGCCTGGGCACTGCAGGACGTTCTCGCCGTCGGCGCGAGCGTGGGGGCCCCACCGGACACCTTCAATCAGCAGGGCCAGGACTGGGGGCTGCCGCCGTGGCGGCCGGATGCCCTGGCCGAGGCCGGGTACGCGCCGTTGCGTCAGATGGTTGCCTCGGTGCTGCGCCGCGGCGGCGGGCTGCGGGTCGACCACATCCTCGGCCTGTTCCGGCTGTGGTGGATTCCGGCTGGGGCGGGCGCCGCTCACGGGACGTACGTGCGTTACGACGCCGAGGCGATGCTCGGCCTGCTCGCGTTGGAGGCCGCCCGCGCCGGCGCCGTCGTCGTCGGGGAGGATCTGGGTACCGTCGAGGCGTCGGTGGCGACGACGCTCGCCCGCCTGGACGTGCTGGGTTCGACGGTGCTGTGGTTCGAGCAGGACGCCGAGGGCCGGCCGTCGCCGCCGACGGCGTACCGGGCGGCGACGATGGCCAGCCTCACCACGCACGACCTGCCCACCGCCGCCGGCTACCTCGAGGGCGAGCACGTGCGCACCCGCGCCCGGTTGGGGCTGCTCGGGCGTGCGGAGGAGGCCGAGGCGGCCGGTTGGCGAGCCGAGCGGGACGCGTTGGTCGAGCTGGTGCAATCCGAGGGACTGGTGGATCCGGCGGGCGCAGCGGCGGGCCTCGGCGGACGGGGGAACCCCGGCGGGAGCGGCCGGCCGGAGTTTGACCCCGCCCTCCGGGAGGAGTTCGGCCCCGCCGTTCGGCAGGAGATCGTTTTCGCGCTGCACCGGCTGCTGGTGCGGTCTCCGTGCCGCATCGTGCTCGGGTCGCCGGGTGACGCGCTGGGCGACCGGCATCAGCCGAATCTGCCGGGCACGACCGATGCCTATCCGAACTGGCGGCTCCCGGTGACCGACTCCGCCGGTCGGCCGGTTACGGTGGAACGCCTGCTGACCGATCCGGACGTGCGCCGGCTTGGCGAGCTCCTCGCCCAGGCCCGGGTTGCTCAGGTCCGGGTTGCTCAGGTCCGGGGCGCGTCGTCCACCGGTGCGG
>NZ_CDWTMG010000056.1:0-22011 GCF_977945845.1 Frankia sp. CcMO1 | reverse complement strand
CACCATCGCCGCGATCAACGAATGGCTGCCCCGATAAACTTCCCAAACAGGCCCTAACGTGGGAGCTGTGGCCAGCCTGGAGGTTGTGGACAAGCGGGTCGAGGTCGTCCTGCGCGGGCTTGAACGGATCGGCGCGGTGCGTGGGGACGTCTCCGTGCGGCTCGACGAGGTACTCGACGTACGCCTGGCGGCGGACGCGTTCGCGGAAGTGCACGGATGGCGGGCGCCCGGGACCGGACTGCCGCGCGTCATGGCCCTCGGGACCTGGCGGTCGCGGGGCGGCAAGGAGTTTGTCGCTGTCTACCGCGGCCGGCCCGCGGTCGTGGTGGAAGTCCGCCCGGGCGGCGAGTTCCGGCGCCTGATCGTCGCAACCGGCGACGCCGAACGCACCGTGGCGCGTCTGCGCAGGGCGGTCATCGCGCGCTGACGGCCCGGGACCCGGACCCGGCGTCAGGGCCGGCCGTCAGTCGGCCTCGGCCCTGGCCCCGGACCCGAGGATCGCCTCGGCTTCCACTTCGACGACCCAACACTCGTCGAGCAGTCCCGCAACGACGACCATTGTGGCGGCTGGGCGGATCGCGGCGAACAGCTCGCCGTGGACGGCGCCGACGGCCGGAACGTGGGCGGGATCGGTGATGAACATCCGGGTACGGGTGACGTCACCGAGATCGGTGCCCGCCTCGCGCAGTGCGGTGCGGATGATCTCGAAGCACCGCCGGGTCTGCAGCTCAGCGTCCGGTGGAACCGTGTCGTCCGGCCACACCGGCCCGGTCCCGCTGACGAACACGCGTTCGCCTACCCGGAGCGCCCGGGAGAACCCGATCGTGGCTTCGTAGGGTGAGAAGCCGGAAATCTTCTGACGTTCAGGATGCAACAGGATGCTCTGGGTAACCGGTGATCAAGACGGAAGTATCCACACTTGTGGACAACGGTTGTGGATGAATGACACGGCTGGAAGCTCCGGTGGTTGTGCCGGGCGTGGCCATTGGGCGTCTGGCGTTCGGGCCGGCTATCGCCACTGGGTCGACACGGCCAGCCCGACGACGACAAAACCAAACCCGATAAGGATGTTCCAGCCGCCCAGCCCCTCCATCCCCAGGACGCCGCCGTTGGAGAAGTAGTAGACGAGCAGGTAGGCGATCCCGAGCAGGAAGAACGCGAGGATCAGACCGCCGAACCAGGGCGGAGACGGCGGCTTCCGCTTGCGTGCCGACGCGCCCGCGGTGGTGGTCGGGGTCGGCTTCTTGGGCTTGCGGCGTCGCGACTCGGGCACTGCGGAACTCCTCGATGGCCGTACGTGGACGAGGACGGCGACCGCCGTCGCCGTCCTCGTCCGGCCATCGGCGGTCTCGCGCTGGGTACCAGCGTAGACAGGGCATCCGTGGAAACGCCGTTGCGTACCGGCCGGCGGGATTCACCTCCGGTCGGTGCCCGGGCGACGCCGGCGTCGCGGCCGGTGCCGGGGCGATCAGACCGATGTGGCATCGAGAGCGCCATCGGCCGCGTAGCCTGCGCTGGAGGCGATACCTCCGACGCGGCGGACGGATCGCCCGGCCGAGCTGGCTGTGGCATGGTCGCGTGCCGCCCCCGGCGATCCACCGGCAGGCGTGGGTGAACCGTCCAGCGGTGCACCGAGGGAGGTTGGGGACAACGGTGCACGGCGGGCTACGGCCCTGGCCCTGGCCCTGGCCGGGGAGCCGGTCGCGGCGGGTGATCTGGGCGGTGTCGCTGTTCTGAGCCGGCGTGCTGTCCGGCGTCGTGGTGCTGGACGGCGGCCCGTTCGATCGGGCTGGCCCGCGGGACACCGCCGCTTGGGCGGCCCAGGAGCGGGCGGGAGTCGCGCAGGTTATCGACGAGGAGGCGGGCCGGGTGGCCGACCGCCGTGCCGGGCTGGACGCCGAGTCGCGGCGGCGCGCGACCACGGCGCAGGCCGTCCCGTCAGGGGCCCCAGGCTCCGCGCGCGGGACCGATGCCGCCGCCCGGTCCCTGGTCGAGCGGCTGGCCGGTCCTGCGCGGGCCGGCGCTGACCGTCGAGCTGGACGACGCCCCGCGGGAGGGCCGGGGCGGCCCGTACGCCCCCGGCGTGCCCGCCCCGAGGCCCGACGATCTCATCGTGCATCAGCAGGATGTCCAAGCGGTCGTGAACGCGCTGTGGGCCGGCGGCGCCGAGGCGATGAGCATCATGGATTGCCGGGTGACGGCACTGACGGCGGTCCGCTGCGTCGGGAACACTCTTCTGCTGCACGGCGAGGTCTTCTCCCCGCCGTTCCGGATCACGGCGATCGGGGAGGTCGCTGCGCTGCGCTCCAGCCTGCGGGCCAATCTACAGGTCACGATCTACCGGCAGTACGCCGACGCCTACCGGCTGGGATACCGCGTCGAGGAGGCCGCCGACAGCCGGTTATCCGGCTACGACGGGCCGATGATCGACCTGTCCGGCACCGCCAGGCGCGGCTAGGAGAACGCCGCCGTCCGCAGGGTCTCGACCTCGGCGGACAGCCCCGGTGCGAGCCTGCGCGCCGCGCCGCCGTCGCCGCACTGGTCCAGCCAACGGGCGAGGATCAGGTGGCCGCCCTGGGTGAGGACGGACTCCGGGTGGAACTGCACGCCCTCGAGCGGGAGCCGCCGATGGCGCAGCGACATCACCACGCCACTTTCGGTCCGGCCGGTCACCTCGATTTCCTCGGGGAGGGTGTCCTCCTCGACGGCCAGCGAGTGGTAACGAGTCGCGATGAACGGCGACGGCAGGTCCGTGAGAACGCCGGTCCGGTCATGGTGGACGACCGAGGTCTTGCCGTGCAGCAACTCCGGGGCGCGGTCGACGGTAGCGCCGAACGCGACCGCGATCGCCTGATGGCCCAGGCACACCCCGAGCAGCGGCACACCGCCCGACGCGCAGGCTCGCACCATGGGAATGCTCACGCCGGCCGCCTCGGGCGTACCCGGTCCCGGGGAGAGCAGGACCCCGTCGACGCCGAGCGCGGCGAGGTCGGCCGGCGTCATCTCGTCGTTGCGGCGCACGATGCATTCGGTCTCAAGCTGGCCCAGGTACTGGACAAGGTTGAAGACGAACGAGTCGTAGTTGTCGATCACCAGGATGCGCATCAGATCGTGACCTCCCGCGGCATCAGGCACCCTGCCGTGGGCGGCCGCAGTCCCATACTGCCTGAGCAGCCACGACCGCCTCCGTCGGCGCGACGACCTCAGGTGCCGCCACCGCCGTTGCGGCCGCCCAGCAGCCCCCCCAGGCCGCCCAGCCTCGTCGTGGCCGGTGTCCCAGGGGTGGGATTACCCGTCGGGCTCGGCGAGGTGCTGGTCGGCTCCGCGGTCGGGGTGGGCCCGGTTGGCGTCTCGGTCGGGGTCGGCGGCGCGGTGGTCTGGATCTGCTGGGCGACGGACAGCGTGATGGTCGAGCCCCGAGGGACGTTGCCGCCGGACGGGCTCTGGTCCACGACCGTCCCCGGCGCCACGTTGTTGTTCGCGACGTTCTGCCGGGCCGCGTTCAGCCCGTAGCGGCCGAGTTCGGCGACGGCATTGTCGTACGTGCGGTTGCGCACGTCGGGAACGTTGACGTTCGGGCTGACCACGTTGAGCGTGACCGTGCTGCCGGGCTTGACGGCCGTACCCGGCTGCGGATCGGTGCTGTTCACCGTGCCTACCTTCTGGCCGGTCGGGTTGGCGTAGGCCATCGAGTTCGGGACCAGCCCCAGCGCCCGTAGCGCCGCCTCAGCCTCGGCCTGGGTCTTCCCGATCAGGTCGGTGGGGATCTGGACGTCGTCGGCGGCCTTGCCGATCGACAGGGTGATCATCCCCTTGGCGGCGACCTCCTTGCCCTCGGCCGGGTCGACCGCCGTGACCCGGCCGGCCATGTCCGGTGAGTCGACCAGCTTCGTGACCGCATCCCCCCCGAAGCCGGCGCTCTGCAGCCGGGCGCGGGCCTGCTCCTCGTTCTGCCCGACGAGGCCGGTCGGGACGAGGATCTTCTTCGTGGAGGCGGTGTTGTGACCGGAGCTGAGGAAGGTCGTGGCGAGCAGGACGACGGCGACGAAGACGATGACGATTCCGAGACCCGCGAGGATGTACTTCCACGCCTGGGAACGCTCCTGATCGGGAACGGCCCGCCGGTCGATGGCCCCGGTCACGTCGTAGCGGTCGAACGGACCGGTGCCGAAGCGGCCGTCGTCGTAGGGC
This sequence comes from Frankia sp. CcMO1, assembly GCF_977945845.1. Taxonomy (NCBI): domain Bacteria; kingdom Bacillati; phylum Actinomycetota; class Actinomycetes; order Frankiales; family Frankiaceae; genus Frankia; species Frankia sp. CcMO1. The sequence continues at coordinate 17,820 of NZ_CDWTMG010000056.1, read as the reverse complement.
ACGTCGCGGTAGGTGGTCTGGTCGTCGTTGCGGTAGTCGTCGTCGCGGTAGCGGTCCCGGGTAGGGTAACCCGCTCGGTCACCGCGGCTGAGGACCGCCGTGCCGGCAGCGGCCGGGCCGAGGGTGGTGGCGGCCCCGCCCGCGCCACCACCTCCCATCATGGCGTGCACGCGTCGTCCGGCCAGCGCCCGTTCCAGATCGTCGCGCATCTCACCCGCGGTGCCGTAGCGGTCGTCGGCGTCCTTCTCCATCGCCTTGAGGACGATCGCGTCGGCCTCGGGGGAGATGCCGCGATCGTGAGCGGACGGCGGCGGCGGGTCCTCCCGCACGTGCTGGTAGGCCACGGCCACCGGGTTGTCCCCGCGGAACGGCGGCGATCCGGTGAGCAGTTCGTAGAGCAGCACCCCGGTGGTGTAGACGTCGCTGCGGGCGTCGACGCGGGCTCCTCGGGCCTGCTCCGGGGACAGGTACTGAGCGGTGCCGATCACCGCGGCCGTCGCGGTCATGGTCGAGGAGGTCGCGGTGGTGGCGCGGGCGATGCCGAAGTCCATGACCTTAACCGAGCCGTCCGGGCTGAGCATCACGTTCGCCGGCTTGATGTCGCGGTGGATGATCCCCATCCGGTGGCTGTAGTCCAAGGCGGCGCAGACGTCGGAGGTGATCTCCATGGCGCGGCGTTCGGTGAACCGGCCCTCAGTCTGCAGCGCGTCGCGCAGGGTCCGTCCCTCGATGAACTCCATCACGATGTAGGGGATCTGCGCCCCGTTGATGATGTCCTCGCCCGTGTCATACACCGAGACGATCGCGGGGTGGTTCAGCGCGGCCGAGGACTGTGCCTCGCGGCGGAACCGGGCGAGAAAGGTGGGATCACGGGCGAGGTCCGGGCGCAGCGTCTTGATGGCGACCTCACGGCCGAGCCTGATGTCACGGCCGCGGAAGACCTCCGCCATGCCGCCATAGCCGATGCCCTCGCCCAGCTCGTAACGCCCGCCGATAATCTGTGGCCCAGCCCCCGGAGCATACATCTCCGTCACGTCGGTCACGAATACTCCCCTGCCGTCGCCCCTCCCGCGCCGGAAATCGCCGACCCGGCGTTACCGCTGACGATTTCACCACCGATTGCGGTTGCGTACACCACCCCCGGTGGTGTGGTCGCGGAGTTCGATTCGGAATTGCTCTTGGAGAACAACCTGTTAGTCGCGAATGCGACGATCACCACGGTGAGGATCAGCAGAATGATCAGAAGCGGCAGTGGCAGGGCGGGACGGGAGGCTGTCTCCGGCCGGTGCCGTCGAGCAGCTCGCCCCTCCCAGCCCGGCCGTAGATCATCCTGGCCGTCCGGGCCGGACAGGCCCGGGGGGCCGCCGGGGGTACGGGCCCACGGCGGCGGACCCGGGTGGTAGGCGGTGCCGGGATCGCGGGGGCCGCCACGGTCCGGCGTCCCGTAGGCCGAGCCACCGTACGCCCCCTCGGGGCCGCCGTACGCGGTGTCGGGGCCGCCGTAGGGCGGGCTGTGCAGGGCCATTGCAGGTACGTCGGGTCCGCCGAGCATGGCTCCCGGGCCATCGGGAACCGCCTGGGCTTTGTCCGACGGAGCGCCGGTGCGCCCCGGTCCACTGGTGCGAGCGGACGGTGGCGGTGCGGCCACCCAGGACGGTGGTCGGGTGCGCGAGGTGGATCGGGGCGGGCGAGCGGCGGCACCAGCGGGCGGGAGGACGGCGCCCGGCCCCGGATGGCGGGCGGTCGCATCCGGTGTGCTGGGCCAGCGCGCCGGCTCCGGGCTCCACAGGCTGCGCCGGATCCCGGCCGCCGAACGTGCGAATGCCCCCGCCGAACTGGGCCTGCGCGCGGGGTCCTTGGCCATCGCCGAGTCCACCAGGGCCCGCACCTGGTAGGGGATGTCGGTCGGCAGCGGGGGCGGGGTGTCCTGCTGGTGGGCCATCACGACCACGATGGGGTTGCGGTCGTCGAAGGGGCGGCGACCGGCGAGGCACTCGTACGCGACGACGCCGAGCGAGTAGACATCGCTCGCCGGTGTCACCGGACGCCCGGACGCCTGCTCGGGGGACACGTAGTAGGCCGTCCCCATCATGATGCCGGTGGCGGTGAGCGGCGCGGCGTCGACCGCGCGGGCGATCCCGAAGTCGGTGACCTTCACCGCGCCGTCCGGGCGCAGCAGCAGGTTGCCGGGCTTGACATCGCGATGGACCACGCCGAGGGCATGCGCGGCCTGCAACGCGTCGGCCGCCTGCCCGAGGATGTCCAGCGTGCGCTCCGGGGACAACCGCTTCTCCCGGTGCAGCGCGGCGGAGAGGGGCTCCCCCTCCACCAGCTCCATCACCAGGTAGGCGGTCGGGTAGTCGTCGGAGGTCGCAACCTCGCCGTAGTCATAGACCGAGGCGACGCCCGGGTGTGACAGCCGGGCGGCATGGCGGGCCTCGCCGCGGAACCGCACCAGGAACGACTCGTCGCTGGCGTACTCCGGGCGCAGCAGTTTCACCGCGACGGGGCGGCCGAGGGTCTGGTCCAGGCCACGCCAGACCTCACCCATGCCGCCGGCGGCGATCCGCCCGTTCAGGCGGTATCGGTTGTCGAGGACGGTGTTCGGCGCCGCGGCGCCGGCGAAGGGCTGCGACGGGGAGATGGGATTGCCCGGGGAGTTGTTCATGGCTTGTCCAATGCGGCCTGTATGACCTTTTTCGCGACGGGGGCGGCGACCGCACCACCGGTACCCAGCTCGCCGCCGCCGTCCTCGACGATGACGGCAACCGCGATCTTCGGGGTGTCCGTCGGGGCGAACCCCACGAACCAGGCGTGCGGCAGACTGGTGCCGTGCTCGGCGGTCCCCGTCTTCCCGGCGACGGTAACGCCGCCGATCTGCGCCCGCCGACCGCTCCCCGACGTCACCACGCTTTCCATCATGGTCGTGAGCTGGGCGGCCACCTCGCTGCTCACCGGTTCACCGAGTTTCTCCGGCTCGGTTTTACTGATCCTCTTGAGGTCCGGGCTGCGCAGTTCGGACACGAGATAGGGCTTCATCTCCATGCCGTCGTTGGCGATCGCCGCGACCACCTCCGCCATCTGTAGGGGCGTGACCCGGACGTCGTACTGGCCGATCGCTGACTGCGCGGTCTGCGCGGCGTCGAGCTTGGCGGGGAAGACGCTACGGGCCTGTTGCAAGGGGAAGTCGGGGAAGGCCGCGTTCAGGCCGAAGGCCTCGGCCTGCCGGCGCAGGGTGTCGGCACCGAGATCGATGCCGAGCTGTGCGAACGCGGTGTTACAGGAGATGGTGAGCGCGTGAATGAGGGTGTCGGTCTCGCCGTCGCCGCAGCGTTCGCCGCCGAAGTTCGGCAGCCGCACGGTGCTCAGCGGGAGCGGTAGCTCGTCGGGTGCCGCGACGCGGGTATCCGGCGTCCTGCCTTGTGACAGTGCGGCGGCGGCGGTGATGAGCTTGAAGGTGGAACCGGGCGGATAGGTCTGCTGGGTCGCCCGGTTCAGCAATGGTTGATCCGGATTGCCCGACAGCAGCCCATAGGCGTTGGCCGCGGCCTTCTCGTCATGGGCAGCCAGCGCGTTCGCGTCGTAGGACGGGTTGGTGACCATCGCCAGGATCGCGCCGGTCGGCGGCTCGATGGCGACCACCGCGCCCTTGCGGTTGTCGAGCGCCTCCGCCGCAGCCTTCTGGACGGCGGGATTGATCGTAGTGACCACGGAACCGCCGCGCCGCTCCGCGCCGGTGAACAGGCCGGTCACCCGGCTCGCGAGCAGCCGGTCGTCGTCTCCGGACAGGAAGACGTCCTCGGACAGCTCCAGGCCGGCCGCCGTGAACAGCGTGTAGTAGCCGGTGACGTTGGAGTAGAGCTGCCCGGCCGGATACTGCCGCTGATACTTGTACTGGTCGTTCGACGGCACCGAACGTGCGATCTCCACGTCACCGGCGACGATCGCGCCCCGCTGTCGTTCCAGGCGCTCGGTGATCTGACGCCCGTTCGTCGGCTGGGACTTGAGGCTGCCCGCCTCGCCCATCTGGAGCCAGTTCGCATTCACCAGGAGCGCGGCGAAGAGGATCATGCAGGCGACGGCGACCTTGCGCACCGTGCGGTTCATGTCGTCTTCACCACCTGGGTGGGACTCTCGGCAACCGCGCCCGGGTCGAACAGGGGGGCATCCGGCACCGGTTCGGGTGCGCGGCGGGCGGCGTCGCTGACCCGCAGCAGCAACGCGATGATCGCGGCGTTGGCCACGATGGACGACCCGCCGTAGGAGACGAACGGCAGCGTGAGCCCGGTCAGCGGGATGAGCCGCATGACCCCGCCCACCTGCACGAACACCTGCAGCGCCAGGGTGAAGGACAGCCCGGACGCCAGCAGTTTGCCGAACGGGTCCTTCGCGCCGAGGGCCGCGCGCATCCCGCGCAGCACGACCAGGGCGTACATCATCAGGATGGCCATGACGCCGGTGAGACCGAGCTCCTCACCGAGGCTCGCCATGATGAAGTCGGTGTTCGCGAACGGCACCTTCTGCGGGTGCCCCTCCCCGAGCCCCGTACCGGTGATGCCACCGGCGGCGAAGCCGTAGAGACCCTGCACGAGCTGGTACGACGTGCTCGACGGGTTGTCACCGTCGAAGGCGTGCAGCCAGCCGTCCACCCGGACCTGGACATGGCTGAACATACTGTGCGCGATCACGGCACCGAACAGGAACAGCACGAAGCCGACCACGACCCACGATGCCCGCTCGGTGGCGACGTAGAGGACGACCATGAACATTCCGAAGAACAGCAGGGACGAGCCGAGGTCCTTCTGCACGATCAGGATGCCCAGGCTCGCCAGCCACGCCACCAGCACCGGTCCGAGGTCGCGGGCGCGCGGGATCCCCATCCCGAGAAAGGACCGGGAGGCCACCGAGAGGACCTCGCGTTTGTTGACCAGATAGCCGGCGAAGAAGATCAAAAGAATGATCTTCGAGACTTCGCTCGGCTGGAAAGAGAACGGCCCGATCCGCAGCCAGAGGCGCGCGCCGTTGATGGTCGCGCCGATGCCCGGCGCGATCGGCAGCACCAGACCGACCAGACCGACCAGACCGGCCGTGTAGGCGTACCGGGCGAGCGAGAGGTGATCGCGTACCAGCGTCAGCACCAGGATGAAGACGATGACCGCCAGCAGGGTCCAGACGAGCTGCGTCTGCGCGGCACCGGGCGGGATGTGGGTTCCCGCCCGCTCGGCGGCATCCGCCTTGGCGAGGTCGAGCCGATAGATCATGACCAGGCCCAGGCCGTTGAGCGCGACGACGACCGGGAGCAGCACCGGGTCGGCGGCCGGCGCGAACCTGCGTACCGCCAGGTGGGCCAGTGCCCACAGGCAGAAGAAGCCGAGACCGATGGAGAAGATCCCGAGCGAGATCTGGCCGATGTCGGCGAAGGTCAACGCGGCGAGCGCGCTGGTTGCGAGCGCACCAGCGAAGATCATCAGGATGAGCTCCCGGCGCCGGTACGGCGGGAGGTTGGTGCCGGTGGGCAGCGGGAAGCCGGCGAAGGTCGCGGTGAGGTCCGCCGACCTCGGCCTGCGTAGCGGAGGTAGGGGGATCGGCGGGCGAGTCATCGCTGGCCTGAGATCACGGTGAGGGGGTGGGGACGGGTGTGGTCGGGCATCCCGGGACCGTGACGCCGGCATCGGTCGCCGGCTGGCACAGGGGAGTGGACAGGAGGGAGGAGTCCGAGGTGCCCGACGGCACCTTGGAACGGTCGGTCGGGCTCGGGCTCGGTGACGGGAATACGGCGGGTACAGCCGGGGTACGCAGGCGCGAGATGATCTTCTCCGCATCGTCACGGCTGCCGGCGCGGATGCCTCGTCGGAGCTCCGCCTGATCGGGCTCCGCAACCTCCGACAGTGGCTGACGACGGGAGAGCACCACCGAGGACAGCGGAATGCCCTTCACGCCCTGGAAGAGGGCGACGTGTTCATCGTCGACGCCGACATAATACTGCCCGCGCACGTAGGTCCACCCGGCCGCAGCACCGGCCACGATGAGCAAGAACACCACGGTGGAGACGAACAGGACCCGCCGGCCGGAGCGCCGTCCTCCGGATCCTTCCGGGTCGGAGTCGTCGCCATCGTCGTCGTCGCCGCGATCGCTGGCCTGTGCCTGGCGGTCCCGCCGGTGGAAGCCCGGCCGACCGATACGGGCGGCCTTCGCCGCCGCGGACTCGTGGTCGGGGTACTGGGGATTCGGCCCGCTGCGGGCCGGCGACGCCCCGGGGACCGCCCGCTTCTCGGCCGCCGCGCCGGCCACGAGAGGATAAGGCTCCGCCTCGCCGTGGTCCTCCTCGATGTCGGCGACCACGACGGTGATGTTGTCCGGGCCACCGCCCTTGAGGGCCAGGTCGACCAGCTGGTCAACCGCCTCCTGTGGGGTGGGCAGCAGCAGCGTCTCGAGGATCGTCTCCTCGCTTACCACCCCCGACAGACCGTCGGTGCACAGCAAGTAGCGGTCTCCCGCGATCGCCTGGCGCACGGAGAGGTCGGGCTCGACCTCCCGACCGTCGAGCGCCCGCATCAGCAGCGAGCGCTGCGGGTGGGTGTTCGCCTGCTCGGGGGTGATCCGACCCTGGTCCACGAGATCCTGCACCAGGGTGTGATCGTGGGTGACCTGGCTGAGGACGCCGTCGCGCAGCAGGTAGGCCCGGGAATCGCCGACGTGCAGCACCCCGAGCATGTCACCGGAGGAGAGCACGGCGGTCACCGTGGTGCCCATGCCGTCCAGCGCGCTGTTCTCCAGCGACATCTCGCGCAGCTGCCGATTGGCGTCCCGGACGGCCTCGTTCAGCTCCGTCACGAGATCGTCGCTGTCGATCGCGTCGTCGAGACCCGCCAGGCGGGAGATCACCGTCGAGCTGGCGACCTCCCCCGCAGCATGACCACCCATGCCGTCGGCCACCGCCAGCAGGCGGAGCCCGGCATAGGCCGAATCTTCGTTTCCTTCCCGCACGTGCCCGACATCCGAGCGGACGGCGAAGTGAAGCCTGAGGCTCACCGGTGGAGCTCCAGGACCGTCTTCCCGATCCTGACCGGCGCGCCGAGAGGTACCGGCATGGGACTGGTCACCTTCGTACGGTTGAGGAATGTGCCATTGGTCGAGCCCAGGTCCTCCACGAACCACTGCCCGTCGTGGGGCACGAGTCTCGCATGCCGCCCGGATGCGAAGTCATCCTCGAGGACCAGGGTCGAGCCCTGTGCCCGTCCGATGGTGACAGGTGCCGTTCCTAGCGGGATCGTTGTGCCGGTCAAGGGACCTTTGGTCACCACGAGTTTGCTAGGTGTCTGTGGCTTGCGTGGAGGTTGAGGCGGGGTGCGCGGCGGCGTCGGCCGGACCATGGGGGGCGGCTCGCGCCGCTGCTGACGCTTGGTGGGGCCGAACATATCCAGCCGGACGGCGCGCACGGCGACCAGAACGAATCCCCAGAGGAGGGCAAGGAATCCGATCTTGACAACCAGCAGTACGAGTTCGCTGGGCTCGGTGGGGTCCATCGGGCGCTACCAGCCTCGATCCGATCTGGGTCGGTCACGTCGACCATCCCCGCCGGGAGGCTCCGCGGCGGCGCGGCCGGGGAGGTCCGTGTCGGCGTCGTACACGTCGTCGAGGGATTCGAGCCCATCGGACGGCGAACCGGAGCCGGGCCGGCGGCCGGGATTGCTCGGCTCGCGGTAGGGGTCGGCGCGCCGTGCAGGGTCGGATCGCCGAGGAGCGTCGTCGCGTCCCCCACGCCCGTCACGGGGATCACGGTGATAGGGGTCACGACCGCCGCGGTCGCGCGGCTGGTCGTAGCCGTGATCCCGTTCCGGTGTCCGGTCTCGGTACGGGTCCATCCGGTTCTGGTATGGATCGTCCCGGTACCCCGGCACACCGCGCCGATCACGATCGGCGTACGGGTCGACGCGGCCGGCGCGGGGCGACGAGCCGCGCCGGTACGGGTCGTCCGGGGCGGGCGTGGGACGGCGGTCCGGCGGGATGGTCTCCCGGCCCCCGGCCTGGGCCGGCGGAGGTGTCCCACGGGCGCCCGCGCGCGCCGGGCCATTCCCCCGTCCATCCTCGCGACGAAAGATGATCGTCGCGGTACCGAGTTCGATCTTGTCCCCGTTGACCAGCTTGACCTGCGTCGCCGCGCGACCGTTGACCAGGCTGCCGTTGGTGGACCCGGCGTCGACGTAGAGGAACTGCCCGTCGGGAAGCCGGTGTATCTCGCCGTGGCGACGAGATACACCGGTGTCGTTCAGGCGGATGTCGCACTCGACGCTGCGGCCGATCACGGTCGTCTCGGCGTCCAAGGGATACTCCCGTTCCCCTCCGCCCGCGGGCCCTCCCGGGGCCTTCGTGGTGATGACGAGGTGCGGGGTGCCGGGAGCGCCCGGTCGGGGAGGGCGTGCGCGCCGTCCAGTCACCGCTCCCGGGTCCGCGGCGGCCACGCTGCTGCGGATCCGGAAGACGCCGACATCGAGATCGGTGGCCTCGGACATCCGCACGGACACCGGGCCGACGAAGGTGTAGCGATGCTCGGCCGCATGCTCGCGGACCATCTCGGCGAGCTCGTCGCACAGTGCCCGGTCGTAGGGGGAGAGCCGGGCGAAGTCGCCGCCGGCGAGCTCGACGGCGAACTCGTTGGGCACCAGCACCCGGTTCGAACTGACCGCCCGCCGATCGTCGGTTTCCCGGGCCAACGCGCTGGCGATCTCGACGGGCTCGACTCCGCCCTTGAACACCTTCGCGAACGCACCCTCGACGAGGCCGCCCAGGCGCCGTTCGAAGCGTTGTAGCACGCCCATGCTCGACCTCCCTTCTCCCGGTCTGTGAGATCGTATGCCCCCGAGCGCGGACGTCCCACGGCTCGGCAGCTTGACATGTTCGCGACGGGCCCGACCCCCCTCCGTGAAGGACATCTCCGGCGTGGTAGCGTGTCGTCTGGTCGAGAGATAGTCCCACTCGGGCGAGTGGCGGAATGGCAGACGCGCACGGTTCAGGTCCGTGTGTCCTAGCGGACGTGGGGGTTCAACTCCCCCCTCGCCCACGCAAGTCCCTGGCGGCGCGTGCTGGGCCGTTGGGGACTTTCGTCATGCTGACCGGGGGGCCGAGTCCCCCGAACCCCCCTCGTTGCGCCTTCGGCGCCGCCTTGGCTGGGTGGGTGGTTGGGGCCGTCGGCGTTGTTGCGGAGTGCCGGGGGCCGAGCCCCCCCGAACTCCCCACGAGTCCTTGGCGGCGCGTGCTGCGCCGTTGGGTGGGGCGCGGGCGTCCCCGCTCCGGCAGCGGAGAGGCTCAGCCGGCGGGGCTGCCCACCGACGGCGGGGAGGCGTCCTCGATGCGCACCGCGTAGTCCTCGATCACCGGATTGGCCAGCAGGGTTGAGGCCAGGTGCTCGACCCGGGCCAGGACCGCGCCGTCGAGGTCCGTGCCCTCCTCCAGCTCCAGCTCGAAACGCTTGCCCTGGCGGACCCCGACGATGCCACTCACGCCGAGGCGCGGCAGCGCAGCGAGCACCGCCTGCCCCTGCGGGTCGAGAATCTCCGGCTTGAGCATCACATCCACCACAACCCTGGTCACACCCGCGGACACTACCGGTCGAGCGGCGTATGAGCCGGATCTCGCCCGCCCGGGGCGTACAGATCGTACAGATCTGGTAGGCGATCTCGGATAATGCGGGCTTCCCGGGGAACACGGCCCTTAAGCTTGGCCGGTGTCGTTCTGGCGGGCGCCCGTCCCGGTCGTCGGGTTCGATCTCGATCTGACCCTGTTGGATGCCCGGCCCGGGATCCGGGCGACCTTCGCCGTCCTGTCCGCTGAGACCGGGGTGGCGGTGGACGTCGAGACGGTCGTCGCCCGGCTTGGCCCGCCGCTGGAGACGGAGCTCGCCCACTGGTTCCCGCCGGCCGATGTCACGGCCGTGGCGGCCCGCTACCGCGAGCTCTATACGGTCCACGCGGTGCCGGCGTCGCTGCCGATGCCGGCCGCGGTAGCCGCGGTGGAGGCGGTGCGGCGGCTCGCCGGCCGGGTGGTGGTCGTCACCGCGAAGAGCACGGCACTGGCCCGGGCGAGTCTGGACCGGATCGGCATCACCGCCGACGTGGTGGAGGGAGCCCGGTTCGCGCAGGCGAAGGGCGAGGCACTGCGCGCCCACCGCGTGGACATCTTCGTCGGTGACCACGTCGGCGACATGGTCGGCGCCCCCGACGGCGACGCTCTCGCCGTCGGGGGCGCCACCGGGCCCTGCTCGGCCGCTGATCTGCTCTCCGCCGGCGCCGACGTCGTCCTCCCCCGGCTGGCTGACTTCCCGCCCTGGCTGGTCGACGAGGCCCGGCGCCGACGACAGCAGGGCTGACGCCGCGACGCGGTCGACGCGGTCGGCCCGGCCGGGGCCCGCACCCCCGGCCGTGAGATCAAGGAACTATCGGGAACGGGTGACGGGGTCTGTCCGCGGACCGGTGCCGTCCCCGGGGGCCCCGTGGTCGGGCGGATGTGGGTTGTTCACGTAGAGATCGGGATCGCTCTCCTCGGGAATCCGGGATCGGGCGGCGGCGAGAACCCCCACCAGCGCCACGGCGAACCCGATGGTCAGTCCGCCGCTGGCGACGGCGTTCAGCCAGATCGGCAGATTCTCGGCGCCCAGGAAGAAGGGGATCACCGCCGCCACCGTGACGACCAGACCGGTTCCGAAGAGCACGGCCCCGACCCGGACCAGCCGATCCGCCCAGGTCACCGGCGGCGGGGTCCCGACCGGAGCCGTGGCCTCGTTTACCGCACCGTCGGCCACGGGTCCGGCCTGCCCGGACGAGGGTTTCGCCGACACGTGCGACAGCCTACGAGGACGTGTGCCGAACGCGGGCCAGGCCACCATCACGGGAGAGGGGTTCACTCGACAGCCGATCGCTACCGAAGACGCACGCGACGTGCGGCCGACGGATAGCCTGGGAATCACTCATCTTCCGTTGCGTTGTCCTGCCGTTACACAGAACGAGGTCGCCCGTGCCCACCGGCAAAGTCAAGTGGTTCGACGTCGACAAGGGCTTCGGCTTTCTCAGCCGGGACGACGGCGGCGACGTCTTCGTGCACAAGGCCGCCCTGCCCGCCGGGGTCGACCGGCTGAAACCCGGCGACCGGGTCGAGTTCGGCGTCGCCGCCGGGCGGCGTGGCGACCAGGCACTGTCGGTCCGGCTGCTGACCGCCCCGCCGTCGGTCGCCAAGGCGGCTGCCCAGGCCGCGCGGCGCAGTCCGGACGAGCTGCACAGCATGGTCGAAGACATGATCAAGGTGCTGGACGACGTGCAGCGAGACCTTCGTCGCGGCTGGTATCCCGACCGGCGGACCGCCCAGCGGGTCGCCAAGGTCGTGCACGCCGTCGCCAACGAGTTGGAGGTCTAGGCCGGCGGCAGGAAACTGACCCGTCGGCCGCACCCGGTGCACACCGCGACCTGGGCGCCAGGTTCCTCGTCGGACGCCGCCAGGTGGGTCCATCGAATCCGCTGTTCCCATCACATCAGCGACACCGACCGAGCCAGCCACATCAATCATGATCCGGGCATGAGCCGAGATCGAGCCCTTCATCAGATTGGCCACACTGGTACGCACCGGTTCACGATGCCTCCTCGGTTGCGGCCTCATCCGCCGCGGCCTGCGCGCCGTGGCGGCAACACATTGTCGGGGAGCCGACCGGTCCCGTCGGCGGGGAGCCCGCGTGCGACTGGAAGCGTTGGCAGTGCGACAGACTGCAAACGTAGACCAGACCGAACCATGAGCAGCCCCGCAGCCGGCCGCGGTGGCATCGCCGAGGGCCGTCCCACCTCCGCTGATCGGCGGAGGGCACGGATCGGCGGTCGGAACGGGGCGTCGGATCGGGATTTGAGAGGCATTCGTGTGACAAGCAGTGGACAGCGGTCGTGATCACAGCCGTGCGGTGCTGACCGTGGCCGACAACGCCGCACGCATGGGTTCCGGCCGCTCCGAACCAGGTGATCCGCTCAATCCACACGAGCCCCGGTCGGTCGGCCCCTATGTTTTGCTCAGCCGGCTGGGGGTCGGCGGCATGGGCACGGTCTACCTGGCGAGGAACCGGGCCGGACGGCGGGTTGCCATCAAGGTCATCAGACCGGATCTGGCTGCCGACGAGGAGTTCCGCCGCCGGTTCCGGGCCGAGGTCGAAGCGGCACGCAAGGTCGCTCCCTTCTGCACCGCCGAAGTCCTGGACGCGGATCCGAATGCGCCCGCGCCGTACCTCGTCACCGAGTTCATCGACGGGGTCCGGCTGGACATGCAGGTCGACAAGGGCCCGCTGACCTCGTCGACCCTGACCGGACTGGCTGTGGGGGTCGCGACGGCGCTTACCGCGATCCACAGCGCAGGCCTCGTCCATCGGGATCTCAAGCCCAGTAACGTGATGCTCTCACTGTCCGGGCCACGTGTGATCGATTTCGGGATCGCGCAGGCCCTCGAGGGCGCGAAGGCGAAGCCCACGGCATGGGGCTTCGGCTCCGCCGGGTGGATGGCGCCCGAACAGGTGCACGGCCAGCCCATCGGTCCGGAGGCGGACGTCTTCGCCTGGGGCATCCTCATCGCCTACGCCGGTACCGGCCGCCACCCGTTCGGCGACGGTACGGACATCGACCTCGGCATGCGCATCGTCGGGTCCGCCCCGGACCTGCGTGGTCTGCCGCAGCCGCTGGTCGGCCTGGTCAGCGCGGCTCTAGCCAAGCATCCCGACGACCGGCCGAGCGCCCGGGACCTGCTGCTGCGGCTCATCGCGCAGCCACCCTCCCGCGGTACCGGTACCATCGGCGAGGCGATGGGTCAGGCCGAGGAGTTCCTGAGCCGAACCAGCGAGGTGCCCCGCGCCGCGCCGACCCGGATCGGCGCGGCGACCTCGGTTCCCGCGCGTCAGGTCCCCTGGAACGCGGGCGCTCCCGCCGCCCGGGCGGGCCAGGGACCGGGACAACCACGCCAGGCACCACCGGGGCAGCCCGACGCGCACAGCCCGATGGGACGCCCCGGCCCGCGGCCCGCCCAGGTAGGTGCCCGCCCACCCGCGCAGCTGGGCGGGCGGATGGGCGGGCAGGTCCCCGGCGCACCGCCGGGGCCGTGGTCCGGCCAGGCTCCCGATCAGCACGGGCCGGTACCGGGTGAGCCCGGCGCACCGTACCCGCCCTTCGCCCAGCCGCCGGCGGCCCGCGGGCTCGATCGCAGGCGACTCGTCTGGATCGCCGCCATCGTCCTGAGCGCGCTGATCGCCATCGCGGTCGTGGTCAGCCTGCCCGGAAAGACCGGAAAGAGCGGCCAGAATGGTTCCGCGGAACAGCTGGCGGCCACAACCGCCCCGTCGCGCTCCACCGGTCCGAGCACGGCATCGGGTTCGGCCAGCGGCCTGAACCGCCCCGTCACGGATGGCCAGCTCGAGTTCATCGTGGATTCCTTCCGGTGCGGGCAGACCAAACTCGGTGACGGACTGCTCGCTCGGCACACGGACGGCCAGTTCTGCCTGGCCCACGTGACCGTGCGCAACCTCGGCGACTCCACCCGCACGCTGGTGACCTCATCCCAGTTTCTGTGGGACGGCGGCGGCGGCCGGCACAGCGCCGATTTCCTCGCCCGCCTCCAACTGAGTAACGAGGATCTGTGGGATTCGATCAACCCGGGTGACCTCAGGGCGGGCACCATGGTCTTCGACATCCCGCGGGAGGCCACGGCCCAGGAGTTGGAGTTGCACGACAATCCGGTGAGCGGAGGAGTCCGCGTTCCCGTCCCCTGACGGTGGCCGACCAGCCCGGCGGGCCGATTTCCAGTTAATGTCACCCTCGATCCGAACGGACCCGAAGCGGGGCGAGCACCCCCCACGGGTTCCGAACCGTCGAGGTGGGGAGTCCGGTGCGAAGAAGCGGTGTCGGTCCAGATCGTCGCGGACCCGGTCGACCCGGCGGAGCCGCGGCCCTCGCCGTCCTCGCCCTCATCGCCGGCCTGACCGGTTGCAGTGACCTTTCCGACCAGACCGGAACGTCCAACCAGGTTGGTGCCCCGACCGCCAGCGGCTCGGCGCTGAAGCTGCTCGCCACCCTTCCGATCAAAGAGGAGGACAACTCTCCCAGGTACCGCCGGGACGAGTTCGGGCCCGCCTGGTCGGACATCGACGACAACGGGTGTGACACCCGTAACGACATTCTGCGGCGAGATCTGCGCAGCACCACCATCCGCAGATCGGACGGCTGCACGGTGCTGACCGGTGAGCTCCGGGATCCGTACACCACCAGAATCATCCGTTTCGACCGTGGACGGAACTCCGCCAGCGTGCAGATCGACCACGTCGTCCCCCTGGCGGATGCGTGGCGGACCGGCGCGCTCAACTGGACCGCCCGGGAACGGCTCCAGTTCGCCAACGATCCGGAGAACCTGCTGGCCGTCGACGGTCCCACGAATCAGCGCAAGAGCGATCATGACGCCGCCGAATGGTTGCCGCCGAGCCCGGGGGAGCAGTGCCCCTACATCGCGCGCCAAGTGGGATTGAAGGCCCGTTACCGCCTGTGGGTCGTCCAGGCGGAGGCGGACGCGATGCGCGCCGTTCTCCAGAAGTGCCCGAACCAGCCGGCACTGGGGCTGACCCCGAGCGGCTGACCGGAAGCCCGCGGCGCCGGGTCATCCGAGAAATGCGGAGTAGCCGGCGGAGTCGGCCCGGGCCCGGCGGAGCCGGCCGACGGTCCTCAGAGGACGGTGGGCGCGGCGCCGCTCTCGTTCACCATCGGGCGGCTGTGCGCCTGCCAGGAGAGCATCCCGTCGGTCAGGTTGCGGACCTGCCAGCCACCCTGCCTGAGGTAGTTGGTGACGGCGGCGGACCTGCCGCCCGAGCGGCACACCACGACGACCTCGCGTTCCCGGGGAACCTCGTCGAGTCGGGCGGCCAGTTCACGCATCGGGATGTGCAGCGCGCCGGCGATATGACCGGCGGACCACTCGTCGGGCTCCCGCACGTCCACCATCAGCGGCGCACCGTCCGCGGAAAGCTCGACCGGTAGCTCCGCGACGCCGACAGCCGGTATCTGATCGGTACTCACGTCTCCATCCTGCCATCAGGACCCTCCGAGGGGGCTCGCGATTCAGCGCAGCGGCCGCGGAAGCGCGGGGACGAGGTCGGCGTCGGCGGCGCGGGAGAGCAGGGCCTCGACGGCGGCGAACCCCTCGTCGCCGAGGTTGAGGCTGAACTCGTTGACGTACAGCTTGATGTGGGCGTCGACGACGTCGGGCGCCATCTCCTGGGCATGGGCGAGGACGTAGTCGGCGCTGGCGGCGGGATCGGCGAAGGCCGCGGCGACGCTCGCCCGCACCGCGGCGGACAGCGCCGGGCCGTCCAGCCCCCGGCGGGCGAGGATCGCGCCGAGCGGAATGGGCAGCGAGGTCTGGCCCTCCCACCAGTCGCCGAGGTCGACGAGCGCCGTCAGCCCATAGGACGGGTAGGTGAAGCGGGACTCGTGGATGACGAGCCCCGCGTCGTACGCGCCGTCGCGGACGGCGGGCATGATCTTCTCGAAGGGAAGCACGTCGGCGCTCGTCACGCCCTCGTCGGCCGCCCACAGCCGGAACAGCAGGTAGGCCGTGGTGCGGGTGCCGGGGATGGCGACCCGGGCACCGCGCAGGCCCGACCGCCCGGCGGTGAGGACGAGTGGGCCGCAGCCGCGGCCCAGGGCCCCGCCCGCCGTCAGCAGTTGGTACCCGGTGAGCAGCCACGGCAGGGCGGCGTAGGACACCTTGACGAGGTCGTCCCGCCCGTCGGCGGCCCGGGCGTTGAGGACGTCGATGTCGGCAAAGGCCACCGACACCTCGGGTGCTCCCGGGACGAGTCCGTGCGCGAGGGCATGGAAGGCGAATGTGTCGTTGGGGCAGGGCGAGATGGCGAGCGAGAGCGGACCTGGAAGGTGCGAGGTGGTCGCCCGGCCAGCACCCATCTCAGTGCTCTCCCGTCCCGTGGTGGCCGTTGTTCCCGTGGTGGCCGCGGGCACCCGGGTGCTCGGCCGGGATCGTGGTGGAGGCGTCCCTCGTAGTGGCCGCCGGTGCGGCCATCACCAGACCGTCCGGGTGGGCGACGAGTGCCGCGGCGGCCGTGCGGAGGCTGGCCAGCGCGACCGGCAGGTTCCAGTCGGACCGGTCCCGGCGCCCGACCGTGTTGCTGATGGTACGGATCTCCACCACCGGGACGCCGAAGGCCCGGGCGGCCACCCCGACGGCGTACCCCTCCATCGACTCCGCCACCGGGTCCAGCCGCTCGGTCAGCGCCGTGGCCCGACGTTCGGTGCCCGTCACCGTCGACACGCTGATCACGCTACCCGTGACGATCCGCCGCCCGGTGGCGTCGAGCACCGTGCCCAGGCGGTGGATGAGGTCCGGATCCGGGACCACCGTGGACGAACCGAGCCCGAGATCCTCCAGGCTCAGGAACGACCCCGCGGGGTTCGGCAAGTGGGCGGGGCCGCCGCGGGGTGCCGGCGCGCCGTTGCTGTGGAACCCGAGATTGCGGTCCATCTCGCTGATGCGGCCGATCAGCGGAGCGGGCGGTTCCTCGTCAAGGCCGGACTCCGCGCCGAGGTCGGCGGCGACGATGCGATCGGCGAGGACGATGTCCCCGATCTCCGCCCAGCCGCGGAACCCACCGCCGATCCCCATCGCCACGACCAGGCTGAACGGCTGCCCCGCCGCGCTCGCCACCGACATTGCCACCGCGGTGCCCGCCGCCGCGGCCGGGCCGCCGGTGCCTGCCGCGAGCACCGTCACCGGTCCGCGTCGCCGGCCCACGTAGGGGCCCAGGGTGGAGGTGGTGAGAAGCTGGCGGTCCCATTCGGGGGACACCAGGCTGCCCGGTCTGATGGGGGTTCTGGTCCGGCCGCGCGACCAGCTGCCCATCAGGCCGGCACACACCGCGTCCGCTTCGGCGGTCACTGCGGTCACGATCAGGGTGCGGCTCACGATCAGGTCCGGATCATGATCTGGGGACGTCCTCGTCTGTCGTCGCATACTGTCGGTCGATCCGCCCGAACACCACCGCACCGGACAGCTGGGTAACAGTACGGGGTTTTCGATGGGGTGCAAATCGGACTTGTTGCCGGATCTTAGCATCGCGGACGACGCTGCGTGGTCCCAGTGGGGAGGTATGGCACGCTGCGCGCACGGTGTATCCCCGTTCGGGGGCTGGTGTGCGTGGGTCGTTGGTTCCGGTCCGGCGGCGGAGCGGCCGGCGGTGGGTCAGGGCTTGAAGGTGACCAGGAACGGCCAGCTTCCCGACGCCTGGTCGCTGGAGCTGCCTGCCTCGGGAAGCGCGAACACCACGAGCAGGGCAGGCGTGTTCTTGGCGGGAACGTACCGGTAGTGCGTCTCGTTGATCTTGTCGGTCACCCGCTCCCTACCCAGGACGAGGAAGTAGCCGCGGTCGGCGACCGACGTCGGCACGTCGATGTTGATGGCGTTTCCGGGCCTGACCGTGATGTGCGGCGGTGATACCGATTTCTGGATCACCGTCCCGTCCCACTCGTACTGCGCGGCGTTCGTCTGCACGAAGTGTCCCCCGGACTCCATGGTCACCAGGGGAGTCGGCCGCTCGCAGCCGCTCAGGCCGAGGCCGACGACGACCGCGGCGGCGGGAGCCACGGCGAGCCGCCGGAACGGGAAACGGCGGAGGAGGTGAGGCGTGCGCACGGTCGGAGGGTATCGCCGCCCGTGCGGTGGCGTCGCTCGTCGCCAGGGCCTTCAGCCCCTGGCCGGTGGGCACGGTGGCCCGGGTCACGTCGCTGGCGTGCCGGGCCATCGGGG
>NZ_CDWTMG010000055.1:0-22970 GCF_977945845.1 Frankia sp. CcMO1 | reverse complement strand
CCACCGGTGTTCGGGCGAGGGCGTAGGGAGTTCGACCGTCGCGAGGCCTCCGAGGTGGACGTCCCCGAGAAGGTCACCTCGCGGGGCTCGTCGGAGCCCGACGGTCCCTACGACATCGCGCAGGCACCTGATGACGACGTGCATCGCCTCGATCTCGGGTCGTTGCGGATTCCGGCGCTCGACGGCATGCAGGTGCAGTTCCAGGTCGAGGAGTCGACCGGCAAGCCGCTGACGGTGCTGGTGACCGACGGACGCAGCGCGATGGAGCTCTCCGTCTTCGCGGCGCCGAAGAGCCGGGGCCTCTGGGACGAGGTACGGGCCGAGATTCTGGAGACCATTCAGGGGGGCGGTGGGTCGGAGGCAGACGGTCGCTACGGCCCCGAACTGCGGATGAGGTTGCCGACCGGGCGACCGGGCGAGACCGTGCCGGGTCGGATGATCGGTGTGGACGGTCCGCGCTGGTTCCTGCGGGCGGTGGTGACCGGCGCGGCCGGACAGGATCCGGCGGCCGGCCCCCTCCTGGACGCCGCGTTGCGCAATCTGATCATTTCTCGTGGTGACGGCGCGATGCCGGTGCGGGATCCGTTGCCCCTGAGGCTGCCGAAAGAGATCACTGATCACCCCGATCACCCCGCTGGTTCCGGCGGACCGGTCGCCTCGGCGACCAGCGGACGGCCCGAGATGCCCGTGCGCGGTGCGCGTATAGCCGAGATCCGCTGACCGCCCTGTGCCCGGGGTCCCCGCATTGCGCCGAAGGCGCCATGCGGGGCGGGCACAGTGAGCGCCGGTCATGCGTTGCATTGGACGTGTTGAACGTGTTGGACGTGCTCGAGCAGCAGTTGCTTGCGCCGAGTCGCCGACGAGCCGGATCGGAGGAGCCGTGGGCGAGTCACGCGGCTGGTTGGGGCGCAAGCTCCACAGACTGACAGCAGGGACGAGCGAGCTCGACGCCGAGGACCTCCAGGCGGCCTCGGCGTCGGCGGGCGCCGCCCCGATGAGCGGCTGTCGTGACCGGGACGAGATCTGCGTCGCGGGTACTATCCAGGCCGTGACGGTACGTGCGCGTTCGGGTGCACCGACCCTGGAGGTCGACATCTACGACGGCAGCGGCACCGTCACGTTGGTCTTCCTCGGCCGCCGGGACATCCCGGGCCTGCGGGCTGGCGCGTCGGTCAAGGCTTCCGGGCGCGTTACCGTGCAGGAGAACCGTCCGATCATCTTCAACCCGCGTTACGAACTACTCCCCGTTCCGTCGGCGAGCGCCTAGGTCGGCGGGTCCGCCCAACCCGACGGGATCTTAACCAGACATGCCACGTACGCCATCTCCCGACACGCCTCCGATGACGATGTCCGAGGCCATCGGCGGCCCACGGGGGATCATTGACAGCTCCGTGCCCACCGTGGCGTTTGTGACGGTGAACGCCGAGGCCGGACTGACCGCCGGCATTGCGGTCGCCATTGCCACGGCGGCCGCTCTGTTGGTGCTGCGCATCGTGCGCCGTGAGCCGACCCAGCAGACCTTTTCGGGGTTGTTCGCCGTGGCGATCGCTGCATTCGTGGCCTCTCGCACCGGGAACGCGAAGGGGTTCTTCCTGCCCAGCATCGCGAAGAACGCGCTCTGGGGGGTGGTGGCCCTGCTGTCGATCGTCCTGCGCCGGCCGGTGGCGGGGTATCTCATGGCCGGTCTGGACAGCCGCTATGCGAACTGGCAGCGGGTGCCCCGCCAGCGGCGGGCCGCGGTGTGGGTGACGGTCGTCTGGATCGCCGTGTTCGGTGTGCGGTTCGTCGTGCAGGGGGTGCTCTACCTCGCCGACGAGCCCGGCTGGCTGGCCGCGGCCAACATCGCCCTGGGACTTCCGCTGTTCGGTGTCGCGGTGTTGGCCAGCTTCGCCATCGTCCGCCGGATCGCACCGCTGCCCCCCGCCGCCACCGCCGCCACCGACCCGACGGTCGTGGACGGCGAGGTGCTGGACGGCGAGGTGCTGGCCGGGGACGCCCCGCGCGGCGAGCCCCCGCGCGGAGAGCGGCGGCCTGCCGGCTGACCGCCTCCGCATCGCCAGCCTGTCGCGCGTCAGCCCGGCGTGCCCGCGCCTGCCGGCGCTTGACCGAGCAGCACGGCGAGCTTCTCCTCGGCCTCGGCGTTCGTCGTGACCGCGAGAACCTCGTCGCCGTCTTCCAGGGTGGCGTCGGGCGAGGGAATGACCGCCCGTCCGCCACGCAGGATCACCACCAGGGCGCTGTCCGCCGGCAGGGCGATCTCGCTGAGCCGCTGGCCGATCACCGGCGCGTTCTCGGCCAGCGTCAGCTCGACGAGGGATGCATCGCTCTGCCGGAACCGCATCAGCTGGACGAGGTCGCCGACGCTGACGGCCTCCTCGACCAGAGCCGTGAGCAGGCGCGGCGCGGACACCGCCACATCCACCCCCCACGACTCGGTGAACAGCCATTCGTTCTTGGGATGGTTGACCCGCGCCACGACCCGGGGCACGCCGAACTCGGTCTTCGCGAGCAGCGAGACGACGAGGTTCACCTTGTCGTCCCCGGTGGCGGCCACCAGGACGGTGTACTCGTTCAGCCCGGCCGCGTCGAGCTGGGACAGCTCGCAGGCGTCCGCGAGCAGCCACCGGGCCTCCGGTAGCGCGTCGGTCCGGATCTTCTGCGGATCCCGCTCGATGATGAGCACCTCGGAGCCGTTCTCCAGCAGTTCGGCGGCGATGGACCGGCCGACCTTGCCCGCTCCCGCGATCACCACCCGGCGCACGCTCATCGCTTCTCCTCCTCGCGCGGCATCGTCTGCCTGGATCTGCCCGGAGCTACCCGGAGCCCTCGCCGTCCGGCCCGGTGCGCAGCACCGTGTCCGCCTCGGATGCGTGCGCCTTCGTCACGGCCACGTGCACGACGTCACCGTCCTGGACGAGGGTGCGGGCGTCGGGCAGGACACCCTCGCCGAACCGGGTCACGCAGACCACCCGTACCCCGGCGGACTCCTCCAGCTCCCGGATCCGGCGGCCCACCCAGGCGGGTCCTGGTGGGATCGCGGCCAGCAGCACCGAGCCCGACGGATCGGACCACTGCGGCGTGACAGCGTCGGGCAGGAGCCGGCCGAGGATCTGGTCCCGGGTCCAGCGCACCGTGGCGACGGTGGGGATACCGAGCCGCTCGTAGACCTCGGCCCGGCCGGGATCGTAGATCCGCGCGACGACCCGCTCGACCCCGAACATCTCGCGGGCCACCCGGGCGGCGATGATGTTTGAGTTGTCCCCGCTGGAGACGGCGGCGAACGCGGCGGCCCGCTCGATGCCCGCCTCGATGAGGGTGTCGCGGTCGAAGCCTATCCCGGTGACCCGCAAACCGGTGAAATCGCGCGGTAGCCGCCCGAACGCGGCGGGGTTCTGGTCGATGATCGCTACTGAGTGGCCGAACCGTTCGACGCTGCGGGCAAGCGCGGAGCCGACTCGGCCGCAGCCGAGGATCACGACATGCACAAGGGTTCAGGGTAGTCCGATCCGGCCTGACCGGCGCAGGTCACGTGGCCGGATCTCCGGATACGGAGCATCTGTGTGCCACGCCACACTGATGCTGAACTGCGTGGCTGGCGTCGGTAACATCGCCGCGTGGCGCTCACGGATCGCCTCAAGCGCGGTTTCGTCGGTCGACCGATCGGGAGCGACCGGCTTGGGGAGACACTGCTCCCCAAACGGATCGCCTTGCCCGTCTTCGCGAGCGATGCCCTTTCCTCGGTGTCGTACGCGACCGAGGAGATCCTGCTTGTCCTGTCACTCGGCGGGCTGGCCTTCTACCACTACTCGCCCTGGCTTGCTGGAGCCGTCGCCATCCTGATGCTGACGGTGGTGGCGTCCTACCGGCAGAACGTGCACGCCTACCCGAGCGGCGGCGGCGACTACGAGGTCGTCTCGGTCAACCTGGGCCCGCGGGCCGGCCTGCTGGTGGCCAGTTCCCTGCTGGTTGACTACGTCCTCACGGTCGCGGTGTCGGTGTCGGCCGGTGTCGCGAACCTGACGTCGGCCGTCACCGGGCTCGCCGCGCACAAGGTGCTCCTCGCGGTCGTCATCGTGATCCTACTGACGATAATGAACCTGCGTGGGGTGCGCGAGTCCGGCACGGCGTTCGCCATCCCGACCTACGGCTTCGTGCTCGGCATCTTCGTAATGATCGTCACCGGGCTGGTCCAGGCGGCCGTCGGTCATCCGCCGCGGGCCGAGAGCGCCGGATACCAGGTGGTCGCCGAACACGACTACGCGGGATTCGCCCTGGTGTTCCTGGTGCTGCGGGCGTTCGCCTCGGGATGCACGGCGCTCACCGGGGTCGAGGCGATCAGCAACGGGGTGCCCGCGTTCCGGAAGCCCAAGAGCCGCAACGCCGCGACCACCCTGCTGATGCTGGGGTTCATCGCAGTCACGATGTTCGGCGGCGTCACCGCGCTGGCTCTGATCTCCGACGTGCATGTCGCCGAGCACACCGGGGACCTGATCGGCGCCAGTGGTGAGCAGCCGACCGTGATCGCCCAGGTCGCCGCCGCCGTCTTCGGGGACGGATCGCCCGGCTTCGGCTACATCGCCGTCGTCACCGCTCTCATCCTGATGCTGGCGGCGAACACCGCCTTCAACGGCTTCCCGGTGCTGGGTTCGATCCTTGCCCGCGACGGCTACCTGCCGCGTCAGCTATACACCCGCGGCGACCGACTGGCCTACTCCAACGGGATCGTGCTGCTCGCCGGCTTCGCGATCCTGCTGATCGTCGTGTTCGACGCGCAGGTCACCGCCCTGATCCAGCTCTACATCCTCGGGGTCTTCATCTCGTTCACCCTCAGCCAGACCGGGATGGTGCGGCACTGGGCGCGCATCCTGCGCTCGGACGACCCGGCTGCGTCCGATCCGGCCGCCCGTCGGCGGATCCGCCGGTCTCAGGCGATCAGCTTCTTCGGCGCCTGTCTCACCGGCACCGTGCTGATCCTCGTGCTGGTCACGAAGTTCACCCACGGTGCCTGGATCGTCTGTCTGGCTATCCCGATCATCTTTCTCGGGATGCGGGGGATCAGGGCTCACTACGACCGGGTCGCGGTCGAACTCACCCCGGAACCCGGGCCGCCGACCCTGCCCTCCCGGATCCACGCCGTCGTCCTCGTCAGTAAGATCCATGCCCCGACGCTGCGGGCCCTGGCCTACGCCAAGGCGTCGCGGCCACACAGCCTCGTCGCGGTCACGGTCGCCGTCGACCAGGCGGAGGCCGATCGGCTCCGCAAGGCGTGGGCGGAGCGGGGGATCACCGTCGATCTCGTGGTGCTGGCCTCCCCCTACCGGGAGGTGACCCGCCCGGTGCTGGACTACGTTGCCCGGATCAGGCGGGAGAGCCCACGGGACGTCGTCGCCGTCTACGTCCCCGAGTACGTCGTCGGTCACTGGTGGGAGCATCTCCTGCACAATCAGAGCGCGCTGCGGCTCAAGGCCCGGCTTCTCTTCCAGCCCGGCGTCATGGTCACCAGCGTGCCCTGGCAGCTCGCCTCGTCCAGGCTGGCCGAGCAGCGGCTCGAGCGGACCGGGGCGGGCGCGGTGCGACAGGGCCGGGCCACGCTTCCCGGCCCGTCGGAGCGGAAGCGGTGAGTCGACAGCGCCGGCCCGCGCGATCGCGCGTCTCCGGGGATACCGCACGGCAGGCCCGCGCCCCGGGGATCGCGGTCGGCTCGCTGCTCGACCTCGACGTTGGGCCGGTGGCCCACGGCGGCTTCTGCGTCGCCCGCTCGGGCGGTCGGGTGGTGTTCGTCCGCCATGCCCTGCCCGGCGAACGGGTCCGTGCCCGAGTTACCGACGCCTCCCACGAGCGGTACTGGCGGGCGGACGTGGTCGCCGTCCTGACGCCCTCGCCGGACCGAGTGGTCGCGCCCTGCCCGCACGCCGGCCCAGGGTTGTGCGGGGGGTGCGACTGGCAGCATGCCGGCCTCGCGGCGCAGCGGCGCGGCAAGGCCGAGGTCGTGGCCGACGCCCTTCGGCGGTTCGGTGGCCTCGACGCCCGGGTCAGCCTCGCGCACGCCGGGTCCGGCCTCGGGACGGCGGCCGAGGCCGGACCCGGCGCCGAGCCGGCGCTGGAGGTGCTGGTCGAGGCGGTGCCCGTCAGCGGCCCGGAGCGGCTGACCGGATCCGACCGGTCCGGTGGCGTCGACGACGGACTGGCGTGGCGGACTCGGATGCGCTTCGCGGTGACGGCCGGCGGCGAGGTCGGGCTGCGGGCGAGCCGCTCGCACGAGGTGGTGGCGACGCCGGACTGCCGCATTGCCCACCCCCTCGTCCTCGCGGCGCTCGCCGGCCGGCGGTTCCCCGGGGCCGACGCCGTCGAGGTCGCGGCCAGCCCGGCGACCGGGCAGGTGGCCGTGGCGGTGCATCCCGCCGGCGCCGGGACGGTCGTCGACGACGGGCGCGCCGGGACCGGGGAGGCCGGAGTCCCCGGGGAGGTCGTCGAGGTGGTGGGGGAGCGGAGGTTCCGGCTCGGGCCGGAGGTGTTCTGGCAGGTCCATCCGGCGGCTCCCGGCGTGCTGGTGGACGCGGTCCGCGGGGCCCTGCGTCCCCGAGCTGGGGAGACCGCGCTCGACCTGTATGCCGGGACGGGCCTGTTCGCGGCGTTCCTCGCGGAGGATGTCGGCGCCGCTGGCCGCGTCATCGCACTGGAGTCCGACGCCGCGTCGGTCGCGGCCGCGGCGAACAACCTCGCCGATCTGCCATGGGTCTCGCTGCGGGCGTTGCGGGTGACACCGGCTACCATCCGCGGGGTGCTCGGTACGGGCGGGCCGGCCGGCCGTGTCGATCTCGCGGTGCTCGACCCGCCGCGCACCGGGGCGGGCCCGGCGGTGGTGGCCGCGCTGCTCGCCCATCGCCTCCGCGCGGTCGCCTACGTCGCCTGCGATCCCGTCGCATTGGGTCGGGACCTCGCCGCCGCGGCAGCCGTGGGCTACGACCTCGTCGCGTTGCGCGCCTTCGACCTGTTCCCGATGACCGCCCACGTCGAGTGTGTGGCGCTGCTCGAGCCGCGAGGCGCGGACCGGAGTCCGAACCTGGTGTGATTGCGCCGGTACCAGAAGTGTCGCCGGAACGGCGTGGACTCCACTTCCGGCCGCTTCTGGCACGACCTGGTCGTCCCGGCGTGTCGCCCGCGCGCCACGCCGACAGAGTGTGTGCATCCGCGTACTCGGATCCGGACCAATAGTGGACAACCGGGGAGGTGGATTCTACCGCGATCAGGCCTATTGCCTGACGGTCTACGAGGAACTCACATGTCGGGTGCCCGTCTGCAAGGGACCAGGCGGGCTGCGTAGACTTTGCCGGACCCGGACCGATCCCCTTTCGGGAGAGGGAGTTCACGCCGTGTCGCTTCTGTCTACGATCAGTAGTCCGCAGGACGTCAAGCGCCTTGACCACGAGGAGCTCGGCACCCTGGCGGCCGAGATCCGTGATTTCCTCATTCACGCAGTCGCGCGTACGGGAGGTCACCTCGGGCCGAATCTGGGGGCTGTTGAGCTGACGTTGGCAATACATCGTGTGTTTGATTCGCCATTCGACCGCATCCTTTGGGACACCGGCCATCAGTCCTATGTGCACAAGATTCTGACCGGCCGGGCGGACGATTTCTCTGGGCTGCGCCAGCGGGGTGGCCTTTCCGGCTACCCCAGCCGGGCCGAGTCCGAGCACGACATCATCGAGAACTCGCACGCCTCGACCGCCCTGTCCTACGCCGACGGGCTGTCGCGTGCCTACGCGCTGCGTGGTGAGGACCGGGCCGTCGTCGCCGTCGTCGGTGACGGTGCCCTGACCGGCGGGATGTGCTGGGAGGCGCTGAACAACATCGCCGCCGACGACCGGCCCGTCGTCATCGTCGTCAACGACAACGGCCGGTCCTACGCACCGACGATCGGCGGCCTCGCCGACCACCTCGCCGCGCTGCGGCTGGCGCCCGAGTACGAGCAGGTCCTCGACGTCGTCAAGCAGGTCCTCGGCCGCACCCCGCTGGTCGGCCCCCCGCTGTTCGACGCGCTGCACGGCATCAAGAAGGGCATCAAGGACGTCGTCCAGCCGCAGGGCATGTTCGAGGACCTCGGCCTGAAGTACGTCGGCCCGGTCGACGGCCACGACGTCGTCGCGGTCGAGTCGGCCCTGCGCCGGGCTCGGGACTTCGGCGGGCCCGTCATCGTCCACTGCGTGACCCGCAAGGGCTTCGGCTACCCGCCGGCGGAGCAGGACGACGCCGACAACTTCCACGGCGTCGGCATCATCGACCCGGCGACCGGTAAGCCGGTGTCGACGTCGAAGACCATCAGCTGGACGAGCATCTTCTCGGGCGAGATCGTGCAGATCGGTTCCGAGCGGCCCGACGTCGTCACGCTGACCGCCGCGATGCTCCAGCCGGTCGGTCTCGGCGCCTTCGCCAAGGCCTACCCGGACCGGGTGTTCGACGTCGGTATCGCCGAGCAGCACGCCGTTACCTCGGCCGCCGGGCTCGCGATGGGTGGGCTCAAGCCCGTCGTGTGTCTCTACGCCACGTTCCTCAACCGCGCGTTCGACCAGGTCCTGATGGACGTCGCCCTGCACCGCCAGCCCGTGACGTTCGTGCTCGACCGGGCCGGTATCACCGGGGAGGACGGGGCGTCGCACAACGGCATGTGGGACCTGTCGTTCCTGCAGGTTGTCCCGGGGCTCGCGATCGCCGCCCCGCGGGACGCGTCGACCCTGCGGGCGGAACTGCGCGAGGCCGTGGGTAACACCGACGGCCCGACCGTCGTGCGCTTCCCCAAGGGCAAGGTCGCCGCGGACGTGCCGGCGATTGACACGGTCGGCGGGGTGGACGTGCTCTACCGTTCGCCGAAGGTGGCCCAGCGCCGCGAGGTGCTGCTGGTCTCCATCGGCGCGATGGCCGCGACCTGCCTGGAGATCGCGGAGCGGGTCGCGAGCCAGGGCATCGGCATCACCGTCGTCGACCCGCGGTGGGTCAAGCCACTGGACCCGGCACTGATCGATCTTGCCCGCGCCCACGACCTCGTCGTCACCGTCGAGGACAACGGCCGGGTCGGCGGGGTCGGGGCTGCGCTGGCCCAGTTGCTGCGCGACGCCGACGTCGACGTGCCCCTGCGGGACTTCGGCATCGCCCAGCGATTCCTCGACCACGGCAAGCGGGACGAGGTCATGGCCGAGGTCGGGCTTGCCCCGCAGGACCTCGCCCGCAAGGTCGTCGAGGCCGTCGCGAAGCGCCAGCCGGCGATCGAGGACGACCCGGCCTCGCCCGGCGAAGCGGCCCCGGCGGGCGAGCGGGCCGGCGAGGCCATCGGCGACCAGCGCTGATCCCCGGCGCCCTGACTCGGGCGCTCTGACCCCGAACGCACCCGGGTATCGCCCGGTCATCGGGGTTCGGCGGGCGAGGACCCGCCACCGTGTCGGGATCCGCCATCGTGTCGGGGCCCGGCACGATGGCGGCCCGACCGCCGTCCTAGGCTGACCAGGTGGGTGAGCACACCGTGTCGGCGCGCCGGGGCGCCGCCTCCCGCCGCCGGGCTGGGCGCGGCCCACGCTGGTGGGCCATGCGTGGTGCGCTCTTGGTGGCCCTCGGGCTGCTGGTTCTCGCCCTGGTCAGCCAGTGGAACGAGATCGAGGAGTCCGTCCGCTCGCTCACCGTGGGCGGCGTGGTGGCCTCGGGTGTGGTCACCGTGCTTGCCGTCGGTACCACCGTGCTGTCCTGGCGGGCGTTGCTGGGAGGGCTGGGTGCCGCGCTTCCCCTGCGGGCCGCCGTGCGGATCTTCTTCGTCGGGCAGATCGGCAAGTACATCCCGGGCAGCGTGTGGCCGGTGCTCGCGCAGATGGAGCTCTCCCGCGACCACGGCGTCTCCCGGTCGAAGGCGGCTTCGGCGAGCCTGGTCGTATTGGCGCTCGCGGTGCCGAGCGGGGGGCTCGCCGCGGCGGTCACCCTGCCGTTCGTCTCCGCGCAGGCGCTCGCCGACTACTGGTGGGCGCTGGCGGTCGTGCCCGTCTTCGTCGTCGTGCTCTGCCCGCCGGTGCTGTCCCGCCTGCTGGCGCTGGCGTTCCGGCTGCTGCGCCGCCCACCGTTGACCGAACCGCTGCCCCCGCGGGCCGTCGCCGCCGGAGCCGGCTGGTTGCTGCTCAGCTTCTGCTGCTACGGGGTGGCGACCTGGCTGCTCGTCCGGGATCTGCATCCGGCGGTCGGCGGCGGCCGGCTGTTGCTGCTCTCCCTCGGGGCCTATGCCCTGGCCTGGACCGCCGGATTCCTGGTACTGGTGCTGCCCGCCGGGGCGGGGGTGCGGGAGGCGGTACTGGTACTGGCGCTGGCCCCGGCGGTCGCCAGTGGGCCGGCGGCCCTGGTCGCGCTGGTGGCGCGGCTTCTCGCCACGATCGCCGACCTGGTCTGGGCGCTCGTCGGTGTCGCCCTGCGGCAGCGGGGTGCTCGGCTGTCGTGTACTGATGATGTGGTGCAGGAGCGAATGTGAGGAAGTGGGAGGAGGGTGGGGGTGCACCATGACCCGCAACGGCCACCCTGGTGGCCCCCGCCGCCACCCGTCCCGCCGACCTCGTGGGGCGGCCCCGGGTGGCCGGGCGGGCCGCCGGCGCCCCGCCGTAGCCGGGCCCGGTGGCTGATTTCGCTCGTCCTCGTGCTCGCCCTCCTGGCCGGCGCGGGCGGGACAGGCCTGTTCCTGTTCTTCCGCTCCGCCAACGGCCCTGCCGACGCCGTCCGCGCCTACCTGACGGAGGTCAGCGACTCGCGCTACGAGGCCGCTTACGCCCGCCTCTGCCCATCGGTCCAGGAACGCCGCCCGGCGTCCGAGTTCGCCATCATCATGCGGGCTCTGGACGATGTCCAGGGCGGTATCGCCTCGTTCGCCGTGCGGGGAGTGCAGATCCACCGGTCCGTGGGTTCCCCGACGGTCCGGGAGGTTCAGGTCGACGTCCGGCGCGGCAGCGCCTCGGCGAGTCACGAGACGTACCAGGTGGGCAAGGAATCCGGAAGCTACTGCCTGCTGGCGCCCGGCGCCCCGTTCTCCTTGGACCCGTCGCTGCCCCCGGATCTTCAGCCGCCGGGCCCGTTCGGTGATTTCCCCGGCGATGGCCGGCGTGGCGGTAGCGACGACGAGCCACCGGTCCGCACGGCCTGACCCTCTTCGCCAGCCTGAGGTGAGACACCCATGTGCTGAGTGCCGGTATTTCGGATTGGGTCAGCGCAGGGTGGCGACGCCTGGCGGGGTGAATCGCTGCCCGGTGACGGTCTCGCTGATGCCGGTACGGTCCAGGTAGGGCGTGATGCCGCCGAGGTGGAACGGCCAGCCGGCGCCGAGGATCATGCACAGGTCGATGTCGGCGGCCTCCGCGACGATCTTCTCGGTCAGCATCAGGTGGATCTCCTCGGCGAGCGCCCGCAACGCCGCCTCGCGTACCTCGTCCCCGGTCAGCGGGGTGGCGGCCGGGGACGGCGTGGAGATGAGCGCGGCGGCGTCCGGGTCGACGGTCTGGACGCCGTCCGGGCCCGTGGTGTAGACGCCGCTCCGGCCCGCCTCGACCAGCCGGGCGAGAGCCGCCGGCCGCCGGAACCGGTCCGGGAATGCCGCGTGCAGCGTCTCCGCGACATGCAGGGCGACCGGCGGCCCGACGAGGGCGAGCAGGGTCATCGGGGACATCGGCAGCCCCAGCGGATCGAGGGCGTGGTCGGCCTCCTCGAGCGGCGTACCGCCCTCCGTCGCGCCGAGCACCTCCCCGAGGAACCGGGTCAGCAGCCGGTTGACGACGAACGCCGGGGCATCGGCGACCAGGACCGCGTTCTTCTTCAGGTTCTTCGCCACGGCCAGCGTCGTCGCGATGGTGGCGTCGTCGCTGCGGGCAGCGCGGACCACCTCGACCAGGGGGAGGACCGACACCGGATTGAAGAAGTGCAGCCCGGCGACCCGTTCGGGATGATCGAGCCCAGCGGCCATCTCGGTGACCGACAGCGCCGAGGTGTTCGTCAGGAGCACGGCCGTGGGCGCTACGACGGCTTCGAGCTCCGCGAGCACGGTCCGCTTGACGGCCAGGTCCTCGAAGACGGCCTCGATGACGAGGTCCACGTCCGCGAAGGCGTCCTTGGTCAGGGATCCGGTGACGTTCGCCTTGTAGCGGTTCGCCTGGTCGGGGGTGATGCGGTGGCGCAGCAGGAGGTTGTCGATCTCCTGGTGGACCCCCGCGACCCCGGCGTCGAGCCGGGCCTGGTCGATGTCGGTGAGCACCACCGGCACCTCGAGCCGGTGCGCGAACACGAGGGCGAGCTGGCTTGCCATGAGGCCGGCGCCGACCACCCCGACCTTCGTCACGGGCCGGGCCAGCGCCGGGTCCGCCCCGCCCACCGGCCGCTTCGCCCGCTTCTGCACGAGGTCGAAGGAGTACAGGCTGGCGGCGAGCTCGTCGCTGACGGACAGATCGGCGAGGGCCTCGGTCTCGGCCGCGTACCCGGTGGCGCGGTCGGCGGTCTCGGCGAGCGCGAGGAGGTCCAACGCCCGGTAGGCGGCCGGCGCGGCCCCGTGCAGCTTCGCGTCGGCGAGCGCCCGGCCCCGTGCGATCGCCTCCGCCCAGGCCGCCCCCCGCTCGACCGGCGCGCGGGCGGCCACCGGGTCGACCTCGCCGCGCAGCACCCGGCCCACCCAGCGCAGCGCCTCCGCCAGGAAGTCCGCCGGCTCCAGCAGCACGTCCCCGAGACCCAGCTCGAACGCCTGCCGGCCGCGCAGCATGCGGTTCTGGCTGAGCGCGTTGCCGATGATGACGGACACCGCCCGTTCGGCGCCGATGAGGTTGGGCAGCAGTTGGGTGCCGCCCCAGCCCGGGACGAGGCCGAGGAAGACCTCTGGGAAGGCGAGTGCGGGAATGCCGGCGGACAGCGCCCGGTAGTCGCAGTGCAGGGCCAGCTCCAGCCCGCCGCCCAGCGCCGCCCCGTTGACGAGGGCGAAGGTCGGGACCTTCCGGTCACCCAGGCGACCCTCACCCACCCGGGCGAAGGCCTCGTGCCCGAGGCGGCCGAGCGCCGCGAGCGATGGGCGGATCTGCTCCGGGTCGGTGAGCGACGAGCGGAAGGACAGGTCCGCACCCACGCTGAAGATGAACGGCTTGCCGGTGACGGCGATCGCGGCGACCGGCGGGTCGTGCGCCTCGATCTCGTCGACGGCGGCGAGCAGGGACCGCAGGCCGGCTGGGCCGAAGGTGTTCGGCCGGGTGTGGTCATGACCGTTGTCGAGGGTGATCAGGGCGACGGGCCCGGCCACCCCGGGCAGCCGCGCGTAACGGGCGTGGGCGGCCGTTACGACCTCGTCCGGCAAGGACAGGGTCACCTCGTCGATGGTCATGGATCTCCCCTCGGGTCCGCCGCGGGCCCGGTCGTGTCGGACGGGTCGTCCCGGGTCGGTCGTCGTTCCTGCTCGGTCGTGCCTGCTCAGTCGGCCGCGGCGTGGTGCGGGTTCGCCCAGATCGTGGTGGCGCCCATGCCGAGACCCACGCACATCGCCGTCATGCCGTAGCGCACCTCGGGATGCTCGGCGAACTGCCGGGCGAGCTGGGTCATCAGGCGCACCCCGCTGGACGCCAGCGGGTGACCGAACGCGATGGCCCCGCCGTACGGGTTGACCCGGGGATCGTCCTCGGCGATGCCGAAATGGTCGAGGAAGGCCAGGACCTGCACGGCGAAGGCCTCGTTCAGCTCGAACAGGCCGATGTCGTCGATGGTCAGGCCGGTACGGGCCAGCGCCTTCTCCGTCGACGGGATCGGCCCGACGCCCATCACCTCGGGGGGGACTCCGGCGAACGCGAAACCCACCAGGCTCATCTTCGCCGACAGGCCCAGCTCGGCCGCCACCTCGGCGGCGGCGAGCAGGCAGCCGGTGGCGCCGTCGTTGAGCCCGGCGGAGTTGCCCGCGGTCACCCGCCCGTGCGGCCGGAACGGCGTGCGCAGCCCGGCGAGCCCCGCCTGCGTGGTGTCCGGTCGCGGCGGCTCGTCGGCAGTGACGAACTCCCAGCCCGTCTCGACGTGCCGGGCAGCCACCGGGACGAGGTCGGGCTGGATCTGACCGTTCGCGTACGCCTTGGCGACCTTCTCCTGGGAGGCCAGAGCGAAGGCGTCCGCCCGCGACCTGGTGATCTTGGGGTACCGGTCGTGCAGGTTCTCGGCGGTCGAGCCCATCACCAGCGCGGAGGTGTCCACGAGCCGTTCGGCGACGAACCGGGGGTTGATGTCGGCGCTTTCGCCCATCGGGTGGCGGCCCATGTGTTCCACCCCGCCGGCCATGGCCACGTCGTAGGCGCCGACGGCGATCGACGAGGCCGTCGTGGTCACCGCCGTGACGGCGCCTGCGCACATCCGGTCGATTGCGAAGCCCGGCACCGTTTCCGGCAACCCGGACAGGATGGCGGCGACCCGGCCGATGGTCAGGCCCTGATCGCCGATCTGGGTGGTGGCCGCGATCGCCACCTCGTCGATCCGCTCAGGGGGGAGGGAGGGATTGCGCCGCAGCAGCTCCCGGACCACCCGCACGATCAGATCGTCGGCACGGGTCTCGGCGTAGACGCCCTTGGCCTTCCCGAACGGGGTTCGGACCCCGTCGACGAACACGACGTCGCGTACGAAGTTTCTGGATGATCCGAACACGGGACCTCCCGACCCGCGGCCGCCACCGACCGCTGGTTCGTCGCCGTCGAACGTCGGCTGTTGTCCGGAACCCGGTTCCAGGGCTCGGACAGCCAGCCGGCACCGGCGCGGATACCGCCGGCACGGCTAGCCTACGGCAGCGGTTACCAGCCGGTAGACATCTCGGAGCCATGGATGCCAGGTGCCCGGGGATGCCGATGTCGTGATGCGCCGGTCCGTCCCTGGTCCACGACCCGCAGATCCGGCCGTCAGCCCGCCGGCTCGGCTGTCGGTTCGGCCGGTGCCGTCGGTTCGGTTGGTTCGGTCGGCGGCTCGGCGAGGACGGTGAGCAGGGGAGCGGCCGTCAGCTCGATCTGCCAGGGGCGTGCCCCGCCGGCCCGCAGCGCCCCGGCGACGGCCGTGTCCGTCAGGGGATTCGGCGGGGACCAGGCGAGCCGCCGGGACAACGCGGGCTCGAGGAGGTTTTCCACCGGCATCGTGTGGGCGGCGGCGAGGGCGGCCAGCGCGGCCCGTACCCGGGCCAGCCGCGACGCGGCCACCGGGTCGCGCTCGGCCCAGCAGTTGGGCGGCGGCAGACCGTCGCCGCCCGGTCCGGCCGGGGCGGGCAGCTCTTCCTCGGGCAGCGCGGCGGCGCCACGCAGGGCGTCGAGCCAGACGTTCGCGGTGCGGCGGATCCGTGGTCCGGAGAAGATGGGCAGCCGGACCAGCGCGGCCGCGTCGGTGGGGGCGTTCAGCACGGCGTCCATGATCGCGCTGTCCGGGAGGACGCGACCCGGCGCGACGTCACGGGTACGAGCGAGCCGGTCCCGGGCGGTCCACATCGCCCGGACCGCCGCGAGCTGGCGGCGGGACCGGGCGCGGTGGATCCCGCTCGTCCGGCGCCACGGCTCGGCCCGTGGCTCGCGTGGCGGGGCCGCGACGATCGCGGCGAACTCCTGCCGGGCAAATTTGATCTTGTTTTGTTCGATCAGCTCCGCCTCGAGCGCGTCGCGCAACTCCACCAGCAGCTCGACGTCGAGCGCCGCGTAGCGCAGCCACGGCTCGGGAAGCGGGCGGGTCGACCAGTCCGCGGCCGAATGGCCCTTCTCCAGCCCGTGGCCCAGCACCCGTTCGACCATCATCCCCAGCCCGACCCGTTCGTAGCCCAGCAACCGGCCGGCGAGCTCCGTGTCGAACAGCAGACTCGGCCGCAGACCGAGCTCGGACAGGCACGGAAGGTCCTGGCTGGCGGCGTGCAGCACCCATTCGACCCCGTCCACCGCGTCCTGGATGACGCTCAGATCCTCGAGCGCGATCGGATCGAGGAGCAGCGAGCCCGTGCCCCGCCGTCGGATCTGGACGAGGTAGGCCCGCTGGCTGTACCGGTAACCGGACGCTCGTTCGGCGTCGAACGCGACCGGCCCGACGCCGGCCGCGAGGCGTTCCGCCGCCGCGGCGAGTTCCGCGGTGTCGACGATGACGGGGGGTACCCCGTCTGCAGGGGTGAGCAGCGGGATGGGCTCATGGGCACCAGTGCTGGACTGTACCTCCACCTCTGCGCTGACACCCCCGCTGACCCGCTGTGTTGATTCAGGAACCGTCGACGTCACGATCAGTGATCGTACGTCTGAATCCTGGCAGAGGTAGCCGTGTCCTACAGCGAATCGCGTTATTTATACGCTTTGTAACGACTCGGTAATGGGAGGTGCGCGCGGTGGAGGGTCGGCCGCGGCGCGCGGTGGGTGGTGCGGTGCTGTCCGTCCGGCGGGCCGGTGTGACGCGGTCAACCCCGGCGGGTTGGTAGTGTGATGACTCCGGACAGTTGTGGGGGAAGGCCGGCCATGGCCGCGAGCAGGTCGCCGAACGCGAGCAGGTGGGCGGCCGTCGCCGAGGCGCTCCAGGGCGGCTGGCCCTGCGCGCCCGGCCCTGCGGGGCCGAGGTCGGATGCGAGGGTGGTCTCCGCCCAGTCGGGTGACCAGGAGCAGCGCAGCTCCACGGCGAAGCTGTCCCCGTCGGCCGCGAGCACGCCGAAGCGTTGTGACGCGGTGGCCGTGACCGTGCCGCCCAGGGCGCGCACGCCCGCGCCGTGCGCCTCCAACGATTCCCGCAGCCACGACCAGGCGACCTCGGCAAGCAGGGGATCGCCGGCGATCTCCCGGTCGATGCTCGCGCGGGCGTAGCAGACGATGCGGGCCGTGCCCTGCCAGGCCGGCTGTCCTTGAGGATCCATGAGCAGGATGAGCCGGCCGGCCGCGGTGTCGGCCTCGTCCCCGGTCAGCCCACCGGCCAGAGCGAAGGAGAACGGCGCGACCCGGGTGGGCGCCGCCACCTCGTGCACCGCCACCTCCGGGCGCAGCCGCGCGATCCCCGCGCGCAGGGCGTTGGTGACCGCGAGGAAGATCGGAGGGCTCGCCTCGGATGACTGCGCGACCCCCATGACGGCAACGGTAGGACGTCGGTCTTGATCATGCTGGCCGGACGTCGGAGCGTACGGTTTCGGTCCCGTTGCGTGTGGGCGGGAACCGGTGAGCCGGTGTCCGGAGTACCCCGGCTGAGGGGCGGAACTGTGCAGGCTCACGCCGGGATCCGCGCGGCGGCACGATCGCGGCCGCGGAGATCCCGGACTGCGGGGGTCTCGCGCACGGGCCTCGGCCGGGCCGTCGGCCGCTCCGCGGGGGCCGGCCCGACCAGCACCGCGGCGCCACAGGAGGTGCAGGCCCACTCCGGGCAGTCGTCACCGTGCCCGTCGGAGCACGGGGGTTGCTCGAAGATGCGCTCGTCGCCGCATGCGATGCAGACGAGAACGATGTGATCCTCGGCGCTCACCCGGACCTGTTCCACTCGACCACCACTCCCCGCGCACGTCTGCCCGTGATGCGTACCGTTGGATCGTGGTGGGCGCATAACCACGGATCGCGCGCCACTCGCCACGGCCGGCGGGAGGGGGAACGCGGGATGACGCGCACCCTCTACCCCAATTCCGACCGGACTGACGGTGCCACGGGACGGGCGGATGTCCGTGCATTCTCTCCGGCGTGTCGCGTGAGCCCGTCTCGGGGCGGTGCGGGGCGGATCGCCCGGTCTGTGGGGCGGTGGGGCCGGGCCGGCCCTCGGCTCAGCCCGCCTGGCCGGCCGGCTTCGAGGTGGGACGTGCCGGCTCTGCGTCGCCCAGCCGGGCGGCGTCGCCACGCAGCCAGTGCCGCTCGACGAAGAACGGGGCGACGGGCAGCACCGCGGCGATCAGCGCGAGCACGGTCCGCTTACGGCGCCAGCGCCCGACCACCGAGAGGTAGCCGATGAGGGCGCAATAGATGAGGAAGAGCACGCCATGGACCGGGCCGAGGATCCGCACGCCGATCGGGTAGTCGGCACCGTATTTGATCGCGGTCGCGACGAGCAGCAAGAGGAAGGACGACGCCTCGGCGAGCGAGACGACGCGGGCCAGGGCAAGGGGCTGGGAGGCGCCGCTCGGGGCACGACCGGTCATCGGCGACTCCTCGTCGTAGCAGATGGCGTCGTAGGGGATGGCGTCGTAGCGGATGACACCGAGGTGTTCCACTGTCCGGGTGCCCTGGAGTGCCGGGACCCGGGACGCGCCGTGGCATGCCACGGCGACCGCGGGATTCGTCACGTCCGATCGTTCGTCCCCGTCCGCCGGCGCGGCCTCGACGGACGGGAGCGCCCGGCACCGGCCGGATCTGGAAGTTCTTCTACCCAGAGTAAAAGATAGCGGATGTGCAACGTTCCGGTTGGTACTCCCCGGTCCTCGCCGCCGGGAGCCGTCAGGCCCGTGCGGTGGCCCATCCCGCTATGGCCGTACTCCCACACATCTCACGGGCGTGCAATGATCGACCCATGCCTGTCCTCCACGTCGACGCGGGACCCGGATCCGGGCCGGGCGGCGTCTCGCCCCCGCCGACCGGTGCCGCGCTCGCCCGGCGGCTCGGCCTGGCCGACACCGCGCCCTTCCTGCGGGCCTGTCGACGGGAGCCCCCCGGGACCACGCC
This sequence comes from Frankia sp. CcMO1, assembly GCF_977945845.1. Taxonomy (NCBI): domain Bacteria; kingdom Bacillati; phylum Actinomycetota; class Actinomycetes; order Frankiales; family Frankiaceae; genus Frankia; species Frankia sp. CcMO1. The sequence goes on along the minus strand of NZ_CDWTMG010000055.1, from coordinate 4,320 downwards.
GGTGTGGTTCATGCGTCAGGCCGGGCGGGTCCTGCCCGAGTACCGGGCCCTGCGCGCGGGAGCCGCCATGCTCGACTCCTGCCGGGAGGCCGAGATGATCACTGAGATCACGCTCCAGCCGGTACGCCGGTTCCGGCCGGACGCGGCGATCTTCTTCTCCGACATCGTGGTGCCCCTGGTCGCGATCGGCCTCGACATCGACATCGTCGCCGGGATCGGACCGGTGGTGGCCGAGCCCGTGCGGGACGCCGTCGGGCTCGCCGCGTTGCGGGCACTGGAGCCGGACGACGTTCCCTACGTGGCCGACGCGGTCCGGCTACTGCTGGCCGAGCTGGGTTCAACCCCGCTGATCGGGTTCGCCGGGGCGCCGTTCACCCTCGCGAGCTACCTCATCGAGGGCGGGCCGAGTCGCGACCACGCCCGCACCAAGGCGTTGATGTACAGCGAACCGAAGCTCTGGCACGACCTGCTGGCCCGGCTCGCCGACATTACCACCGCCTTCCTGCGGGTCCAGGTGGATGCCGGTGTCGACGCGCTGCAGCTGTTCGACTCCTGGGCCGGGGCGCTGGACGAGGCGGACTACCGTCGCTACGTCGCGCCGCACAGCGCTCGGGTGCTGGCCGCCTTCGCCGGTGAGGTGCCGCGCATCCACTTTGGTGTGAACACCGGTGAGCTGCTCGCCGCGATGGGCCAGGCGGGTGCGGACGTCGTCGGGGTCGACTGGCGGGTCCCTCTCGACGAGGCCGCCCGGCGGATCGGGCCCGGTCACGCCGTGCAGGGAAACCTCGACCCGACCGCGGTCTTCGCCCCCGAAGCGGTGCTCGCCGCCAAGGTGCGTGACGTCTGCGCCCGCGGGGCCGAGGCGGAGGGGCACGTGTTCAACCTCGGCCACGGGGTGCTGCCGCAGACCGATCCGGGCGTGCTCGCACACGTCGTTGACCTCGTCCACGGCAGGTGATCCGCCCTCATCGGACCGGTTCACTGGAACCGGTCCGATGGTGAAAACTGGCGGGCGGCACCACTCAACGTGAAGGGCGGCAGGAACGTGCGGGTTGTGATCGTCGGTGGGGGTATCGCCGGGCTCTCGGCCGCCCGCGCCCTGGCCGGGCACGCCGAAGTGACCGTCCTCGATGCGGCGGACCGGGTCGGTGGCAAGCTGCGTACCACCCCGATCGAGGGTCTGGACGTCGAAGAGGGCGCGGAGTCCTTCCTCGCCCGGGTTCCCGACGGACTCCGCCTGGCCCGGCAGATCGGGCTCGGGCACGACATCGTGCATCCGGCCACGACGTCGGCGTCACTGTGGATCCGCGGCCGGCTGCGTCCCATCCCCCCGAACACTCTGCTCGGAGTGCCGACCGACGTCCTCGGCCTGGTCCGCTCGCGGGTGCTGTCCCCGTGGGGGCTGGTGCGGGCCGCCGCCGACCTGGTGCTGCCGCGGACGCGTTTCGCCGACGATCCGACCGTCGGCCGCTACGTCGGCACGCGGGTCGGGCGCGAAGTCGTCGACCTGCTGGTGGATCCGCTGCTCGGGGGGGTGTATGCGGGCCGGGCCGACGCGCTGTCGCTGCGGGCTACCGTGCCCCAGCTCGTCCCCATCTTCGCCGAGGACCGCTCGCTGCTCCTCGGCGCGCACCGGGTGCGGGCCCGTACCGGACCCGCGACGACGACCTCGACGGCACCGCTGTTCGCCACGCTTCGGGGGGGCCTGGGCTCCTTCGCGGCGCGGGTGGCGGCGCAGTCCGGCGCCACCGTGCACACCGGGGTGCTCGTCCGCTCGATCGCGAAGACCGCGGGCGGCTGGCAGGTCAACTGTGACCGGGTGGGCGGCGCGGACGCCCTCGGGCCGTTCCAGGCCGACGCCGTGATCCTCGCGGTGCCCGCCGGGGTGGCCCGCGCCCTGCTGGCGCCGCTGGCCCCGCATGCCTCCGCCCCGCTTGCCGGCGTGCCCTACGCCTCGGTTGGCCTGGTGACGCTGGTCTACCGGGATGCCGCGCCGCCACCCGGCAGCGGATTCCTCGTGCCCGCCCGGGCGGGCACCGCGGTGAAGGCGGCCACCTTCCTGTCCGCCAAGTGGCCGCACCTGGGCTCCGACCGGCTCACGGTGGTGCGGGCGAGCATCGGCCGCGCCGGTGCCGAACAGGACCTGCAGCGTGGGGACGTGGAGCTCGCCGGGGTGGCGGCGGCGGAGATCGCGCAGATCACCGGTCTGTCCGGTCGGCCGGTCGCGACCCGGGTGAGTCGCTGGGGCGGGGCACTCCCGCAGTACCTGCCGGGTCATCTCAACCGGATCGCCGCGGTGCGCCGGGGGCTTCCAGCGGGGATCGTCCTGGCCGGCGCGGGATACGACGGTGTAGGCATCCCGGCCTGTATCCGGTCGGGGGAGACCGCCGCGCACGCGGTGCTGAGGGCTACCCGGACGGCGCAAGGCAGTCCGGCCGATCCGGTGGGCCCGGGAATCTGATTACGTGCACCGGCCCGGACCGCGTCCGGCCGCCGGTGAAGGAGGATGGGAATGTCGGAGTCCACGAAATCGGCCCGCGAACTCAACGCGGAGCTGCTCTACACGGGATGGTCGGTCTTCGCGGCCGACCGTCCGCTGCCCGCCGAGCGGACCCCGCTGATCGACGAGGCGACCGCCTTGCTCGACGGGGCGCTGGCCAAGGACGTCTACACCCGCGGTGTCTACGAGATCTCGGGCTACCGGGCCGACGCGGACCTGATGGTCTGGTGGACGAGCCCGGACCCGGACCTGCTGCAGGAGACCTACCAGCGGTTCCGGCGGACGGCCCTGGGCGGGCACCTGCGTCCGGTGTGGTCGGCGGTCGGCCTGCACCGGCCGGCGGAGTTCAACCAGAACCACATCCCCGCCTTCGTCCGGCGGGAGGACCCCCGCGGTTATCTCTGCGTCTACCCGTTCAACCGCTCGCTGGAGTGGTACCTGCTGCCGGACTATGAACGGCGCGGGATGCTCGCCGAGCACGGGATCATGGGCCGGGAGTACGAGGACGTCCGGGCCAACACGGTGGCTTCGTTTGGACTGGGCGACTATGAGTGGCTGCTCGCCTTCGAAGCGGATGAGCTGCACCGGATCGTCGACTGCATCCGACACCTTCGGGCCAGCGCGGCGCGACGGCACACCAGGCTGGAGACGCCGTTCTACACCGGTGCCCGCAAGCCGCTGGCGGACGTCGTCACCGCCCTGCCCTGAGGCGGGTGGCTGCCGGGTAGACCGGCGGAGGACCGGTGCCGGCGGAGGACCGGGACGGCAGCCGGCGCCTGCCTGGGCGCCCCCACCCGTCCGGCAGGCGCCGACCGTCCCGTGACTGTGCTCACCGGCCTCACCCGGGCGGCATCACTCCAGGTGACATCAATCCCGACGTGACATCACCCCGGCGATGTCACCCCGGCGATATCACGTCGGCGACGTCGCACGGGGCGCGCAGGATCGCACAGCCCCACCCCTCCCGGCGCCCGCGGGGGCGGGCAGCCGACGGATCCCGAGCCGAGACCCGCGATCCATAACGCAGAGTAGCATTATCGCCGCTGTTTGTGTGCGCAGTGTAGGCGTCGGGCGTCCGTGGGTCGATGGTGCCTGTCATGCCCGCGCCGGCGGGCGGACTCGGAAGGTTCGTCGACTCGGAAGGTTCGTCATGGCGGTCGCTGGTCGACGACCGCATCTCTGTTACTGTGAGTTGCCATAAACGCACGGATCGCGCCATCGCCACGGTCGGCGGTCGGGGCGTCACGCCGCCATCGCCGGGCCGGGCCGCTGGTAGATCATCTCGGCGTAGTCGGTAACGTTGCCCCCGTGACCACGGAGCGCCACCCGTGTCGGCGTCCGGTATTCCAGTTCGCTCCGGTGTGCCGACACACCCCAGTGGGACCTGGATGATGCGCGCGTTCGGCTCATCGTTCGGGGTGGCCCACAGTCAGTGGCGGGGGAAGATCGCTGGAGGTCCGGTCGATGCACCACCGAGGGTCGATGCACCACCGAGGGATGAATTCGTGGCTGTCTGAGCGAGGGGCGCCGCGGGCCGCCGAACGGGGAGGACGATGACACCTCCGGGCCCGTTCGGATCCGGGCTCGGGCTCGGGCACGTGCCGGCGCCACTGGGCCAGTCCGTTCGGCCGGGTCCGGTCGGTGTCGTTGACGCGCGCCGTCGCGGTGCTGGGGGGGACCACGAGTGACGGAGACGGTGCCCGGCGACACGCGCGCGACCGCTGGGTCGAACTTCGTTCCGCGCGCCCGCGGCGGGCAGGGGATGCCGTCCCCGCCGGGCGCGCCGGCGGGGACGGCCGGCCGGCCCGTCGGCGCACCGC
>NZ_CDWTMG010000054.1:16923-23345 GCF_977945845.1 Frankia sp. CcMO1 | reverse complement strand
GCCGGGAAAGACCGGTTCCCCGAACCTGCGGATTGACCCACGAAAGGGATAACACTCACTCCCGCGCCGGCGGCCGACGATGGCGCACCGTGGCACTTTCTTGGCACCGGGATGGCGGGAGGCTGCACTCAGGAGTCGAAATGAAATAACTTGCGCGTTTCGAACCCTCCACAGGCCTGTGACCTGCGATGATGCTCTCGATCACGTATTTGTTACTTCATTACGTCCCCTCAGTCCTCCTCTGCGACTTTCAGCATCTGCTCCGGAAACCCGGTGCGTTCCGCCACATGCTCGACGGAGTATCCCTGTCGTACCAGGTCACGAGCCTGTTCCAGGGTCCAGCCTCGACCGGGGTCGACCCGGCGGACAACCACCTCACTCGCCTGGCGCCGTTCCTGGGGCCAGCTGAGTCGTGCACGGCGTGCCAAGGGTCGACCTCCGAGATTTGAGAGGACTTTGATGTTACGCCACCAAGGATAGGCCATATTGACGCCGGCCTGCCCGTTGAACTCCACGATAGCGGGTGCCGACCAGTTAATGCAGACCCGCGCCGGAAGACAGCGCATCACGCGAAGACCCTGGCCCGAACAGGCGACACGGCAAGAGGTACGAGAGTCCTTGATCCTCGACTGGCCGGATCCATCGGTGACCGGGAAGACCTTCCGCGAGAGCGGTTCAGCCGAGAACGGCACCGACGCATCTCGCCGGGCGACTTCCCGCAAGGCATGGCTATGGATGGCCAACTGGGTCGTCGATGCATAGCGGGTCCACCCCGATGCGACGGGTCACCTCGGTGAACGTATAACGGCGGATCCCGGCCCCGCCATGGCCGGCGGCCGTGCCCGTTTATCGGCTCCGGGTGAGGCCACGACCCACGGCTTCCGCCGGGGTCGAACGCGCGCCCGACGGCTGGGCGGCGGCCCCGGATGCTTCCGTGGTCCTGGTCGAGCGGCCGTGCTCACGCAGCATCGCCCGCCACTGCTGCGGGGAGTGACTCGCCGGCCGGGTGGTCGCCAGAAAATCCTCGAGAACCGCCCGGAAGCGTTCGGGGTCAGTGTGATGGGGGAAATGCCCGGCACCGGCGAAGATCTCCAGGCGGCTCCCCGGCATCGCCTCGTGCGCCATCCACGCGTGCTCAGCCGGGATGACGGCATCCCGGTCACCCCAGACGATCAGCGAGGGCATCCCAGCGGCGAGGTAGCACCGGTCCAGCATCGTGATGGACTGCCCATGCCCGTCCACCGCCGACCGTAGCGTGCGCAGGAACGCCGCCCGCGCGGTGGGTACGCCCAGCGAGTCGAAGACGTTCAGGAGATCGTCGGCGTCCCGCCCGAGATCGGTGTGCAGCAGGCGCAGCGCGTGCATTCCGGCCCAGCCGGCGACCCGCACCGGCGGCATGCCGATCAGGGACAGCAGCGCCCCGGCTCCGGGCACGGCCGCCGCCCGCAGCGCGGGATGCAGGTGTGGCCCGACCCCGCCGGTGGCGACCAGCACCAACCGCTCGCAGCGCTCCGGGAACTGGTAGGCGAACTGCATGGCCACCCCGCCGCCCAGCGAGTGCCCGACGACCGTGGCGCGCTCGATCCCGAGGATGGTGAGCAGGTCACGCATCCCGCACGCGTAGCCGGCCACCGAGTAGTCACCGCGCGGTTTGTCCGACTCCCCGTGTCCCAGCAGGTCGGGGGCGATGACGGTGTGCCGGCGGGCCAACTCCGGGATGATCGAGGCCCAGGTGCGCGCGTTGTCCCCGATGCCGTGGATGAGCAGCAGAACCGGGCCGCGCCCGGCCCGCAGATAGCACCGCCGGTACCCGTGGACCGTGACGAAGCGGGAGGTCAGCGGGCTCACCCGGGGCACGCCGTAGGCACGGCCGCCTTCGGTGCTCGTCATCCCGTCTGCCGATGCCACGACCGAGGCTGGATTCTTCCTCACTCGCCGCCACCCACCCGCCCCGGACCGGCGATCACCCCGGCTCGAAGCACACCATCCTACTTCCACGGCCTACCCCGGGAGCCGGCCCGGGACTCGTACCCGGCTCCCCGCGCCCGACCACTCCGACCTGGCGGCCAGAACCTGGTGGCCAGAACTCGGTTCCACCCCGGTGGTCAGACCTGGTGGTCAGAACTCGATGTTGCTCATCACGTGCTTGATCCTGGTGTAGTCCTCCAGGCCGTAGACCGACAGATCCTTGCCGTACCCGCTCTTCTTGAACCCACCGTGCGGCATCTCCGCCACCAGCCGGATGTGCGTGTTGATCCATACGCAGCCGAAGTCCAGCCGGCGGGCGACCCGCAGGGCCCGGCCGTGATCGCGGGTCCAGACGCTGGAGGCCAGGCCGTACTCGACCCCGTTGGCCCAGACGACCGCGGTGTCCTCCGAGTCAAACCGCTGCACCGTGATGACCGGGCCGAACACCTCGGACTGGATAAGCTCGTCGTCCTGGCGCAGACCCGAGATGACCGTGGCCGGGTAGAAGTAGCCCGCCCGGTCCAGCGGAGCACCGCCGGCGAGCACCTCGGTATGTTCAGGTGCCCGCTCCACGAAACCGCTCACCCGGGCCAGTTGGCCCGCGTTATTGAGGGGCCCGTAGTCGACGTCGGGCTCCTCCGGCGATCCGGTCGCCGTCTTCCCGGCCGCCTCGGCCAGGGCGGCGGCGAGGTCGTCGTGGACGCCCGGCGCGGCCAGCACCCTGGTCGCTGCCGTGCAGTCCTGGCCGGCGTTGAAGTACGCGGCCTCGGCGATCTGCCGCGCCACCACCGCCGGATCCACGTCGTCGAAGACAATGACCGGCGCCTTGCCCCCGAGTTCGAGGTGCACCCTCTTCAAGGAGTCCGCCGCGGCCCGGGCGATCTCCATCCCGGCCCGCACGCTGCCGGTCACCGAGACCATCGCCGGGCCCGGATGGGCCACCAGCGCGCGTCCGGTGTCACGATCGCCGCACACCACGTTGAGCACGCCGGGCGGGAGGAACTCCGCGGCGATCTCGGCGAGCAGCAGACTGGAGGCCGGGGTGGTGTCGGAGGGCTTGAGCACGACGGTGTTGCCCGCCGCGATCGCCGGCGCGACCTTCCAGACCGCCATCATCAGCGGGTAGTTCCAGGGCGTGACCTGGGCGCAGACCCCGATGGGCTCGCGGCGGACGCAACTGGTGTGCCCCGCCAGGTACTCGCCGGCCGACCGGCCCTCGAGCAGCCGCGCGGCCCCGGCGAAGAACCGGATCTGGTCGGCGGACGGCCCGACCTCCTCGTCCACGGTAAGCCGCAGCGGTTTGCCGGTGTTCGCGCTCTCCACCGCCGCGACCTCGTCGGCCCGGTCCTCCAGCGCGTCGGCCACCCGCAGCAGTGCCCGGGACCGCTGCGCGGGCGTGGTGTCCCGCCAGCCCTCGAACGCCGCGCTCGCGGCCCGCACGGCTGCGTCGACGTCGGCCGGCCCCGACCGGGGTGCCTGCGCCAGCAGGTCCGCCGTCGACGGGTTCAGGATGGGCATTGTCTCGCCATCGACGGCCGGGGTGGAGACGCCACCAATGAGATTGGCGAAGATCGCATCCATGTCTCTAGTCCCTCCTGGGGGATCGGGCCGGCTCAGCCAACGAGGTCCCGGGCCATCTGGTCGAGGCTGTCGAGGTAACGGTCGACGTCGGCGTCGGTGTGCTGCACCGACAACGTCCATTCCTCCTCGCGCCCGGGCGCCATGAGGACGTTGCGGTTGGCGTTGTAGAGCCAGGCCAGTTCGGGCAACTCGGCGTTCTGGTGCGCCATGAACGAGGTGTAGTCACGGATCGGCGCGTCGGTGAAGTGCACGCATCCCTTCGAGCTGATGCCGACGGTGTAGCCGGGAATGCCGTGGCGGGCCAGGATCTCGTCGCAGCCGGCGGTCAACCGGCCACCCAGCCGGTCGAGGTGGGTGTAGGCGTCGGGGGTGAGCACCTCGAACAGGCTCGCCCGGGCGGCGGCCATGGTCAGCGGGTTGCCGTTGTACGTGCCGACCTGTTTCACCCGGTCCGAGGCCACGACCTCCATCAGTTCCGCCGTCGCGCCGATCGCCCCGGACGGCAGCCCGCCACCGAGCGCCTTGGCCAGGGTCACCATGTCCGGGCGCACGCCGAACCTCTCGGTGGCCCCACCGGCCGCGACACACAGCCCCGTCTTGACCTCGTCGAAGATCAGGATGACCCCGTACCGGGAGGTGATCTCCCGGACCGCCGCCAGGTAACCGGGCTCCGGCAGGACGACGCCGAGGTTCATCATCGCCGCCTCCATGATCACACAGGCGGGCAGGCGTCCCTCAGCGGCGAGCGCGGCGATCCGCCGCTCCATCGCCGGAGCGTCGTTGAAGGGGACCGGCACCGTGAGGTCGACGACTACCCGGGGGATCCCGGCACCGTAACCCAGCGAGTTCATATGCTCGGCCGGACCGATGTCGTCGTACGGGGTCCCGATCGACACCATCACGTAATCGTGGTGCCCGTGGTACGAACCGAAGATCTTGACGATCGTGTCGCGGCCGGTGACACCGCGGGCGATGCGGATCGCGTCCATCGTCGCCTCGGAGCCGGAGTTGACGTAGCGCCACTGCGGCAGCCCGAAGCGGCAGGCCAACTCCTCGCTGACCACCACGGAGTCCTCGGTGGGCATCGCGAAGTGCGTACCGAGCGCCACCCGCTCGGTCACGGCCCGCACGATCGCCGGGTGGGCGTGCCCCTGCACCATCGAACCGAACCCGTTGTGGAAGTCGGCGTACTCGTTGCCGTCGACGTCCCAGACCTTCGGCCCGAGACCGCGGGTGAGGTAGATCGGCCAGGGATCACGTACCTGGTAGGACGACGGCACCCCGGAGGTCATCGACCGCACCGCCCGCGCATGCAGCGCCTCCGAGCCCCGGGTGCGGGCGTTGAGGCGGGCGAACTCGCGCGCGGCCAGCTCCGCGGCTCTGGCCTGCGGCACGGCCCGGGTCACACCGCTCCCGGAAGCGATCACATTCGACACCATCCACGCATCCTTTCCACCGATCAGCCACTGAAAGAGTAGCCTGATCGGCAGCTTTACGATTGAATCCGTCGAAGATTGCGTGGATAAAGCTCGCTTCCCAGTTCACTCATCGACGGCCATACGATGGCAGCAGGGACAGGCCAGCGTGAACGGGCGTGGGGAACCGCCACGGAGGACCGAGGAGGACGCCGGGTGCAGTCGCGACGGTCGCCCGGCCAGCGACTCAGCTCCGGCACCCTGCTGGACGATGTCAACAAAGCCATCATCGAGCAACTGCAGCAGGACGGCCGGCGGTCCTATGCGGCCATGGCGGCGGCGGTCGGGCTCTCCGAGGCGGCCGTGCGCCAACGGGTACAGCGTCTGCTCGACGCCGGCATCATGCAGATCGTCGCCGTCACCGACCCGCTCCGGGTGGGCTTCCACCGGGAAGCGATGATCGGGGTACGGGTCACCGGGGACACCCGCGTCGTCGCCGACACGATTGCCGCGCTGCCCGAGGTCGATTACGTCGTCCTGACGGCCGGATCCTTCGATCTCATCGTGGAGATCGTCGCCGAGAACGACGAGCACCTGCTCGAACTGATCAACGAGCAGATCCGCGCCCTGCCACAGGTCCTCGCCACCGAGACGTTCGTCTACCTGCGGCTGGTCAAGCAGACCTACACGTGGGGAGCACGCTGAAACGTCCGGGTGCCGACAGCGCGGGCCGCCAGGCCGGAGGGGAAGCCGGGCCGGGTCGAACATCGATAGGGCGCAGGACCTGCCGACGGGCTGCCGGGTGCGGCGACGCGGGCGGGTATGCGGTTCGGGGGTGTCACCGTTTGTACCGCCGATGGGAACAACCAAGCGGCCACAACAAGAGTCCAACATGCGCAACGAACTTCAAATACCTTGGCCCGGACACACGATGGGGTGAACATGGCGCTGGTCCACCATGACCCGCAGGACGGCATTATGGTTACCCGGATCGGGCAGGCGGAGATAACGGTGCGTCCCGAGCCACCGGCGAGCGCCGGGAAGGCTCCGGTCATCCTGCTCCGGTTGGATGCGCCCATGCTCGACACCCTTGCCGCGGCCTACCTGGATCCGGACGAGGCCCGCCGGCTGGCCCAATCGCTGGTGCGGGCGGCCGAGGCGGTGCGTCCGGCGAGCCCGTGGCGAACCCCGGGAACCACCCCCCGCTGATCCCGGGACGGGCCGCCGCGGGAGAACCCGCCGCCGATGGCCGCCAGGCCGGGGGCGGGTCCCAGGCCGCCACCGTGTGTCCCGGGCGTGGACGACCGCCGATCCGGGCCCGCGCCGCCGGGTGTCGCGCCGCCGGGTGTCGGCGCGCATCCCGGCCGGGCGCCCGGGTCGCCGACCGGGGGAAGGACCGGGCGGATTCCGATGAAAACGGCTCGTGATAATGATGCTCGTGATAATGATGCCTGCATA
>NZ_CDWTMG010000054.1:0-16558 GCF_977945845.1 Frankia sp. CcMO1 | reverse complement strand
CATAAATGCGAAAGCACCCTCGGAAAAAAATTCCGAGGGTGCTTTCGACTGGTAGCGGGGACAGGATTTGAACCTGTGACCTCTGGGTTATGAGCCCAGCGAGCTACCGAGCTGCTCCACCCCGCGTCGGTGTGCCTTCACTATACAGGGCCGCCATCGGTAGCTGTCAAACCGATGGCGGCCCCAATGTGGGACTTTCGGGACTAGCCGGGTGCCGGGGCGGCCCGGGCCCCCGGTGGACCGGGAGCGTCGCCGCCGGCCACGGTCGCCGAAGGGGACGGAGCCGGTGGCTTGGCGGCCGGTGACGCGGGGACCGGTGACGCGGCTACCGATGCACCGGATGATGCCGTGGCAGCGGGTGGCGTCGCCGCCGGACTCGACAGAGTACACAGGCGACCCAGCGCATCAGCCAGCTCGCTCTGGGCCTTCCCGTAGGCGGTGAAGTCCGGCGGGCTCTTGCCCAGGGCGTCCTGCCCCGCCTGGTAGGCGCGGTCAGCGTCGCCCACGGCGTCCTGCAGCGCGGTCTGCCCCGGCGGCGGGACGCCTGTCCCGCCCTGCCCTGATCTGGGGGCCGGCGTGCTGTCCTGACCGGTGTCCGTGGTCGTGGCCCCGGTTCCGGCCCCGGCCGCCGCGGCACCGGCGCCGGCGCCGAAGACCTTCTCCAAGGCCTCACCCAGCGAGGTACCGAAACCGATGCGGTCGCCGAAGGCCGTGGCGACCCCCTGCAGGGTCGGGTAGCCGGTGCTTCCCCTGGCCTGGACGTAGTAGGGCTCGACGTAGAGCAGCCCGCCGGCCACGGGCAGGGTCAGCAGGTTGCCCTCGATCGTGGTCGCTCCCCCGCTGCGCCATAGTGACAGCTGTTTGGCCACGTCGCCGTTGCCCTCGATGGCGTTCTGCACCTGGACCGGACCGTTGATCGTGTTCCCCGCCGGCAGTTTGAGCAGAGTGAACCGGCCGTAGTTGGCGGGGTCACTGGACACCGCCATGTACGCCGCGAGCTTCGAGGACCGGGCGGAGATCAACGGTGAGGTGAGGTTGTAGGACGGGCCCTTGCGCCCGGGAAGCTGGCTGTAGACGTAGAACGGCGGCTGGGGTTGCCCGCTTCCATCCGGCGAGTCGGACACATCCCAGAAGTCCTCCTGGGAGTAGAAGTCCCGCGGGTTGGAGATGTGGTACTGCCCGATCAGATCACGCTGGACCTTGAACAGGTCCTCCGGATAACGCAGGTGTGCCCGGAGGGACGGTGGGATGTCACTCTTCGGCTTCACCGTGTCCGGGAACGCCCTCATCCAGGTCCGTAGCACCGGGTCGGACTCATCCCAGGCGTAGAGGGTGACGGTGCCGTTGTAGGCGTCCACCGTCGCCTTCACCGAGTTACGGATGTAGTTGACCTGGTTCGAGGCCTGCCGGGTGCGGTTGCCGCTCTGGGTGGTCACCGAGTCGGCGGTCACGTCACCCAGAGTGCGCCGGGCGGAGTAGGGATAGCCGTCAGAGGTTGTGTAACCATCGAGAATCCAGGTGATCCGGCCGTTGACGATCGCCGGGTACGGGTCTCCGTCGAGGGTGAGCCAGGGCGCTGCCTTGCTGACCCGGTCCCGCGGGTTTCGCTCGTACAGGATCCGGGAGTTCTTCGTGATGTCGCCGGAGAGCAGGATGTTCTTCTCCCCGAACCGCAGCGCGAACAGCGCCCGACGGAAGGTCGAGCCGATCGAGACCCCACCGTCGCCCTGGTAGGTCGTGGTGACCTGGGTTTCTCCCGGCCCCGGCCCGTCGATCTCCATCTGCCTGGTGCCGACGATGGAATACGACGGCGACATCTCCCCGAAGTAGACCCGGTTCTCCTTGATACCGAAGGTACCGTCCTGCGGGAAACCGCTCACGCCGTGATCGAAGTCGGGGCGCCCCACGTCGACGGTGTTCGACGGCGCCGCGACAAATCCCTTGCCGTGGGTATAGGTCAGGTGCTCGTTGATCCAGTTGCGCTGCTGCGTTCCCAGCCCGGCCTGGTTCAGCTCCCGCACCGATACCATGTAGTCCTGGGTCGTCGGCTTCTTGTCCGCCCCTATGACGGTGTACCGGTCGACGTCGAGAGTCGGCGGGAAACCATAGTAGCCGCGGAACTGCTGGAGCTGCTGGAACGTCCGGGAGAGTTTGCTGGGGTCGAGCAGGCGGATGTTGGGGACCGTGCCGGTGTCGGCGGCGACCTGCTGGGCGGTGACGTCGGTGCTGGCGGCATAGTCCTGCGGCTCGACGTCCTGGATGCCGTAGGCGGCCCGGGTCGCCGCGATGTTGCGCGCGATGTAGGGCTCCTCGCGGGTCGCCTCGTTCGGCCGGACCTGGAACTGCTGGACAATCGCCGGGTAGATTCCGCCGATCACCATCGAGGACAGGACGAGGATGCCCGCGCCGAGCAGCGGCAGCGTCCAGCCCCGCTGGAAGATGTTGTAGATGAACAGCACCGCGCAGGCCAGCGAGATGAACAGCAGGATCAGCTTCGCCGGCAGCACGGCGTGTACATCGGTGTAGGACGCACCGGTCCCCACCCCGCGCGAGGAGAACACCGAGCCGAACCGGTCGAGGTAATACGCCCACGCCTTGAGCAGGGCGAGCAGCCCGAGCAGCACCGAGATGTGCGCCTTCGCCGCCGGGGTCACCCGTTCCCCCGGGGTCTGCATCCGGATTCCGCCGAACAGGTAGTGGGTCAGCAGGGTGACGAGCAACGACAGCAGCACCGCGGTCAGCAGGAAGCCGAGCAGGAACCGCTGGAAGGGATAGCTGAACGCGTAATAGCTGATGTCCCGGTGAAACTGCAGATCAGGGGTCCCGAAAGACTCGCCGTTCACCCACAGCAGCCACGTCCGCCACTGGCCGGCGGCGGACAGGCCCGCGGCCAGGCCGAACAGCGTCGTGACCGCGAGCAGGATCAGCAGCATGTACGGCTCGATCGCCGACCGGTAACGTTCCAGGTTCTGCTGCTCGGTCGACAACGGCCGAAGCGGCGGCCGTAGCCGGTACGCAAGTACGATGTTGGTTCCGACGATGATCGCCATTACCGCGCCGAAGAGGACGAACAGCAAAATCCGGGTGTAGAGGACTGTGGTGAACACCCTGCTGAAGTCGATCGAGCGGTAGAACAGCAGGTCAGTGTATAGCTGAGTGAAGACGGCGATGATCGTGATCGCGAGGACGATGACAAGCAGCACCGGCACGAGCACCTTGGTGCGGGTCAGCACCGGGCGGCGACTGGTGGTTGCCACAGGTTCCTCCGTGCGTCGGTGATTCGGGGCGCGTACCGCGCTAGTACGGCAACCTACGCCAAGGGCTCTGGGGAGATCGGAGAGGATGGGTCGGTGAACAGCCCGAACATCACGGAGTTGACCTCCGTCGTACTCGAGGTCGAGCGGCACGTCGCCGATTCCGGGTGGGATCAGCCCAGCCAGGTCTACGCGCTGGCCGACACCGCCGACCTGCTGGCGCGAGAACCCGCGCTGGCCCCCCACATCGGCGACTCCCCGCCTGGGTCACTGACCCCGGTCGAGCAGGAACCGCTGCCGGTGGGACGGCTCGACGAGGTGCTGGCGGGGATCGGATGGCCGCCGGAGGTGCTCGGGTGCGTGCTGGTCACCGAGCTTGTCGTCCTGCCGCCCAGCGCGGAGGAGGAGGCTCCGTACTCCGATCACGAGATCGAGTACTGGGCGGCGAACCATCCCGAACGCCAGGACGTCCGCCTCGCCGTCGGAGTCACCCGCAGCGGGCTGCACGCGTCCTGCCTGCGAGTCCGCGGAGACGACGAACTCGTCATCGATCCGGATCTGGCCGACAACCTCGTCGACGGGCTGCTCGCGACCTTCCAGTGAGTCGACCCGGCGGGCGGCGGCGCACGGCAGCCGCCCGTCCCCTTCCGGCACCGGCGCCACCGGGCACAACAGCAGCACCGGGCGCACACGGATGGCGCATGGCACGGATGGGGCACGCTTGGGGCGCGCTCAGCAGGACGGCACCGCCGCGGCCGGATTCGCCCGGAGGGCGTCGACGGCCTTCAGCGCGCCCGCCAGCGATTCAACCTTCACCAGGCGCGGACCGCCGGAGTCAATCGCGCGGGCGTCGCCGCAGTTCCCCGCGGGGACCAGGAAGATCGATGCCCCGGACGCCCTGGCCCCGAGGATCTTCTGCTGGATACCGCCGATCGGTCCCACCTCACCGACGGAGGTGATCGTCCCGGTGCCAGCGATGATCTTTCCCCCGGTCAACGCGCCGGGGGTGAGAAGGTCCACGATGCCCATCGCGAACATCAGCCCGGCACTCGGCCCGCCGACATCCGAGATACGGATACGAACCGTGAACGGGTAGGTCCGCTTCTCCGTCGTGGTGACACCGATCATGGCGCGAGCGGGGTCGTCGGTGGCGGCCCGAGTCGTGACGGTGGCCGTGGCCGTCTTTCCGTCGCGCTGATAGGTGACCGTCACGGGATGGCCCGGAGTCACCTTCCCGACCTGCCGGCGCAGCTCCTCCTGGTTGGCCACGGCCACCCCGCCGACCTTCGTGATCACATCGCCCGGCGTCAGCTTGCCGGTGGCCGGGGAGCCCGCGGGGACCCCGGCGACCACGACCGAACGGCCGGTGGGCGCGATACCGAGCTGCGCGAGCGCTGCCGCGGTCGCCTGGTCCTGCGAGTCGAGCATCGCCTGCGCGTTCTCCTGCTGGATCTGCTCCTGACTCGAACCGGGCGGCCGGATCAGCTCGCTGGGCACCACCGCCCGGTCGGAGTCGGACCAGTCCTGCAGCGCGGTGACGAGGTTGAGCCGGGGCGTCTCCTCGACCGTGGTCAGCTCGAGCTTGCCGGCGGTCGGATAGGTCCGCCGGCCTTCCACGGTGATCAAGGACGTCCCGTCGACGCTGCCGAGAGTGTCGGTGACCGGCCCGGGGGCCAAGGTGACGAACGGTACCGGCATCCACAGCCCCGCGACCACGAGAACCAAAGCCAGTACCGACGCGACCACGAGGGTCTGGGTGCGCCGGACCATGCTCACAGTCTATGTACCAGGGCTCACAACCCTCGTCCCAGCGTCCGGGAACCGAGGTTCGCCACGACGGCCCGGGGTTGCGATGATCGGTGCCGAAAGGCATTCGGTGGCCCGAAAGGCGCGGCGGAAGGCCGTGGCGGAGTCCCGGAAGGCCGCGCGGAAGGCCGGGAAGTGGGGAGTAAAGAGCGAGATCAAAAGCACGGTCGAGGGACTCGAAGGATCACTCGGTCCTGAACCGCCGTCCGGCGGCCGGTGAGATGCCCCGGCCGCCGGACGGAGACGATCAGGTGGACTCGGACGGCGGCGCCGTGTGTCTCTCGGAGGGCGGTGCCCCGGCCGCGGCGGACCGCCCGGGATGGCCGGGATGGCCGGGTTCGTCGAGGGCGGTAACGGTACGAACCTCGTGCTGGGTGGGGATCGGTCGGGCCAGCGCGGCCATACTGCGCCGGTAGCCCTCAATCGTGATCATGGCTTCGGAGGTGCGGTCGGGACGGCTGCGTAGGGCGACCCACGCAAGAGTTATGAGCACGGCGACGGGGGGGATCAACAGGAACCACATGGGAGCCTCGACGTCGAGACGGGCAAGAAGATGACTTATTTCTATCGTAGGGTGCCCCGATCAGCAGGCGCTTACCCATTCCGCCGCGCCATCCGCAAAAATCTGGTGTTTCCAAATGGGAACCTGCTCCTTGATGTCATCGATCAGACGACGACAGGCGGCAAAAGCCTCCGCCCGGTGGGCCGCGCCGACCGCCACGATCACGGCGGTGTCCCCGACGGCGAGGTGACCGGTACGGTGAACCACCGCGACGGCCAGCACCGGTGCGGTCGCGGCGACGTCGCCGGCGACCCGGGCGATCTCCGTGCCGGCCCGGGGATGCGCCTGATACGTCAGGTCGGTCACCCCGCGGCCCTGGTCCTGGTCCCGGACAGTGCCCACGAACAGGGCGATCCCCCCACACCGGGGAACCGCACGGCAGCCAGGCACTCGTCCACCGACAGAGCGCCGTCCCGGATCTCGGCGAGCGTCACCCGCGCGACCGGGTCCGGGTCCGGCGCGGACGACGGAGACGGCGAAGGTGACGAAGGAGGCGCGGGTGACGCGGGAGCGGTCGGCGGGGCCCCGCCAGAGAACACGTCGGTTCCACAGCTACGACCGTAACGGTCGGGGCCAGCGCCGTTTCGCCCGTTGGGCAGAAAACGCATTACCGTGGGTTCATGTGCCAACTGCGCGTGCGACTGCCCGCCTCCCGAGGAGGCTACGGCCGATGAGTGGCAACTTCCCGTTCGGCTTCACGCCCGCTGGCGGCGGCGACGAGCCCCGACCCCCCTTCGGTGGCGGCGCCCCGTTCTTTGCCGAGCTCGAACGGCTGCTGTCCTGGCATGGCGGTCCGGTCAACTGGGAGCTGGCCCGCCAGGTGGCCGTCAGATTCCTCGGCGACACCGACTCCGCGGTGTCCACGGCCCAGCGGGAGCCGGTGGGCGAGGCGATGCGGATCGCCGACGTCTGGCTCGACGCGGTGACCTCGCTGCCGGCCGGAGCCACGGCGGCCGAGGCCTGGTCGCGGCAGGAGTGGATCGAGAAGACCCTGCCGGTCTGGCAGACCCTCTGCGACCCGATCGCCACGAAGGTCGTCGAGGCGATGCGCACTGGGATCTCCAGCGGGCTGAACCAACTCGGTGGCGGCGGGATCGAGCTGCCGAGTGAGCTGCGCGGCGCGCTCCCCCCGGGGCTCAACCTCAGCGGGCTGATGGCCACCGGCGGCCCCATTATGCAGATGATGAACCGGGTCGGCGGGATGCTGTTCGGCGCCCAGGTGGGGCAGGCGATCGGCACCTTGGCCGCCGAGGTCGTCTCCTCCACCGAGGTCGGGCTGCCGCTCGGACCGGTCGGAACCGCAGCCCTGATCCCAGCGGGTGTCGTCGCCTTCGGTCAGGGCCTGGAGATCCCCGAGGACGAGGTACGCATCTACCTGGCGCTGCGGGAGGCCGCGTCCAACCGGCTGTTCGCGCACGTCCCCTGGCTACGCGCCCACGTCCTGGGCGCGGTGGAGGAGTACGCCCGCGGCATCGCGGTGGACACCGAGGCCGTCGGACGGGTGATGCGGATGGTCGACCCGACGGCGTTGATGAATCCTGAACGGCTGTCGGAGGCGCTCGGCGAGGACGTGTTCAGCGACGCCACCACCCCCGAGCAGAAGGCCGCGCTCGCCCGTCTCGAACTGATCCTCGCGCTGATCGAGGGCTGGGTCGATCATGTAACGGACGCCGCGGCCGCCGGTCATCTGCCGGCCGCGGGCAAACTACGCGAAATGGTGCGGCGCCGTCGCGCCGAAGGCGGTCCGGGCGAGCAGACCTTCGCCACGCTGGTCGGTCTCTCCCTGCGGCCACGCAAGCTGCGGGAGGCCGCCGCCTTGTGGGAGGCGGTACGGGACGCCCGGGGTCACGAGGGTCGCGACGCGCTGTGGGCACATCCCGATCTGCTGCCCACCGCGGCAGATCTCGCCGCCCCGGAGGCGTTCGTGTCCGGCGCGCCGTCGAGCGCGCTCGACGACCCGATCGGCGAAATCGAGAAACTCCGCGGCGCCCCACCCGCCGATGGCGGATCCGACGGACCAGACAAGCCGGACAGGTAACCCGGGCGGACCGGGGTGATCCACAGTTTCGTCCACAGCACGTCCACAGCGATCCACGGGCGTTCCCCCTTCGCCGGTCGGACGTGCCACGCTGAGGATCCGCCGGTCGCCGTGACCGGCCCATCCTGGTCCGATTCCCCGGCCTCGACCGGCCGGCGGGAACACCCGGAGGATCCATGCGCCCGATCCTCAAGCCGGGCCTGCGCCGGCTCTGGCACAACAGCTCCACCCTGCAGCTCGGCATCGACACCGCACGCGCCGTCCTCCTCGCCGACCTGGCCCCGTCAGACGCCGCCCTGCTCGACGCCCTCGACGGCAGCCGCACGCTGGAGCAGCTGCGTCTCGATGGCACTCCCGCCGGCCGGGTCCTGCTCGACCTGCTCGCCGAGGCCGGCCTGCTGGACGACGCCACGGCGCCTCCCGGTGCGGCACCGCTGCCCGCGGTCGAGCATGACCGCCTGTCGCCCGATCTGGCGGCGCTGTCCCTGGTATCAGAGGATCCGGCCGGTGCGCGCCGGGTCCTCGCCACCCGCCGGGCGATGCGTGTTCTTGTGCGCGGCGCCGGTCGCGTCGGTGCTCAGGTCGCGGCCCTGCTCGCCGCGGCCGGGATCGGCCGGGTCGTCATCGACGATCCCGAGGTGACGACCGCCGCCGACGTCTCCCCGGGCGGCCTGCGCCTCGACGATGTGGGGCGTCCCCGGTCCCTGGCCACCGGCGCGGCGGTGACCCGGGCCAGCCGGCAGGCCGCCGGGCACCGCCGGCCCGACGAGGACGGGTTCGCCGCGGACCTGATTGTGCTGGCTCCGGTCGGTCTGCCGATGATCCACCCTGGGGAGTGCCTCGACCTGGAAGGCCGGGGCACCGCCCATCTCGTGGCCGGGGTGCGGGAGACCACGGGGATCGTCGGTCCGCTCGTCGTGCCGACCGTGACCGCGTGCCTGCACTGCCAGCATCTCCACCGGTACTCCCGGAACCCGGTCTGGCCGGTGCTCGCCATGCAGATGGCCCACCGCCCGGCCGCCGGGCCGGACGCCTGCGAGATCACCCTGGCGGGTCTTGTCGCCGCGCTCACCGCCATGCAGGCCCTGGCCTTTCTGGACCTCACCGCCTCGCCTCCACCCGCCCTATCCGACCTATCCGGCGTCACGGGCCCCACCCCTGGCCAACATCCCGACAACTCGGCCTACCTGCCACCGACAGCAAGCAGCAACAATGAGACCTTCGTTGCATTGACTCCCCCGCGCACAGTCCTACCGGTGACCGCCGACGGCACGCTGGAGTTCACCGTTCCCGGCTGGCGGATCCGCCGACGCACCTGGCCGGTCCACCCCAACTGTCCCTGCCGCACCGTCCGATCGGCGGCCGCGTCGGCGGACGCTTCTTCGCCAGTGGCACCTGCGTGACCGTTCCACTCCGCGGGCGGTCGCCGCGTCGACGTCCTGGAACCATTTGGCGTCCTGGAGTCATTACGCCTGGCCGGCACCCGTGACGACGCGGAACAGGGCACGATGGAGCGGTGTCCGAGATCCCACGGCGGGCTGTCGTCCGCACCGCCAAGCTGGCCACGCTTCCCATCGGCATAGCCGGCCGAGCCACCCTCGGCGTCGGCAAACGCATCGGTGGTCGCCCCGCCGAGGCCGTCGCCTCCGAGCTCCAGCAGCGCACCGCCGCGCAGATCTTCCGGGTACTCGGGGAGCTCAAGGGTGGCGCCATGAAACTGGGCCAGGCGCTGTCCGTCTTCGAGGCGGTGCTTCCCGACGACGTCGCCGGGCCCTACCGGGCGGCGCTGACCAGGCTGCAAGAGGCGGCGCCCCCGCTGCCGGCGGCGGTGGTGCACCGCGTGCTCGCCGAGGAGCTCGGAGCGGACTGGCGCTCGCTGTTCACGAGCTTCGACGACCTTCCGGCGGCGGCAGCCAGCATCGGCCAGGTGCATCGGGCGGTCTGGGCCGACGGCCGGGCCGTCGCGGTAAAGGTGCAGTATCCGGGAGCGGGTCCCGCTCTGCTCGCCGATCTCACCCAGCTCGGCCGGGCCGCTCGGCTGTTCGGCGCGGTCACTCCCGGGCTGGACATCAAGCCGCTGGTCGAGGAGCTCAAGGCCCGGATCGCCGAGGAGCTCGACTATCGGTTGGAGGCCGCCTGGCAGGGGGCCTTCGCCGAGGCGTACGCAGACGACCCGGACGTCGTCATCCCCTGGCCGCTGGCCGGTTCCGGCCGGGTGCTCGTGAGCGAGTGGATCGAGGGAATCCCCCTGTCCGTCATCATCGCGAACGGTACCCCGGAGCAGCGCGACGCCGCCGGCCTGCTGCTCGTGCGGTTTCTCTATTCCTGCCCGGGTCGCGCCGGTCTGCTGCACGCGGATCCGCATCCCGGCAACTTCCGTCTGCTGTCCGACGGGCGGCTCGGCGTCCTGGACTTCGGTGCCGTGAACCGCCTGCCGGACGGCCTGCCGGCGCCGATCGGCCGGCTGGCTCGACAGACCCTGGCCGGGGACGCCGACGCCGTCGAGCAGGGACTACGCTGTGAGGGCTTCATCCCGCCGTCGGCCGAAATCCGAGCCGAGGACCTGCTGGATTATCTGGCCCCGATGCTGGAGCCGATCGCGGTGGAGGAGTTCACCTTCTCCCGAGGCTGGCTGCGCAAGGAGGCCGCCAGGCTCGGAGACTGGCGGTCGGCGGCGGCACAGCTCGGTCGCCAGCTCAATCTGCCGCCGTCGTACCTGCTCATCCACCGGGTGACACTCGGCGCGATCGGCATCCTGTGCCAACTGGGCAGCACCGGCCGCTTCCGGGACGAGATGGATCGCTGGCAACCCGGGTTCGCCGAACCGGGGACGGCGACCGCCCGCGCGGCCGAGGACGCCAACCGGCCCGGTCGTCCCCTGCCCGCTCTTCTCGTCCAGGACGAGGTCTGGAGGTCGGCGGCCGACACTGCGGCGGCGGCCGACCGGGCCACCACCCCCGCGGCGCTGCCCATGCAGGCCGAGCCGGCCGAACCGAGCCGGCCTTCCACCCCGGCGAACCGCTCCGCCGCGGCTCGACCCCGGTCAGGCCGCAAGGCCGCCCCGCGCCGGGCACCGGACGAGGAGTCTTCTCCGACCCCGCAACCGTGACCGACGCTTATTGACGGGCCTGGCCCGACGGGTCAGCCCCCCGGCTGCTCGACGATGTCGACGCCGAGATACAGGAAACCGTATCCCTCGTCCCGGAAACGCACCCCGGCGGCGCGCAGCGCAGCCCCCCAGCCGCCCTGGCAGGTGGGATCCGCCGCCTCCGAACCGTGGTCGGCGGTCAGCAGGATCGCGGTCTCGGCCAGCAGATCCCGCTCGGCGAGCAGGTCGAGGAAGGCGCACAACCGGGCGTCCGCGTCCCGCAGCGCGGCGCGGGCCTGCTCGGAGTACGGGCCGCCCCCGTGATGCCCGGTGTCGGTAATGGTGGTGTTCCACCACATCAGGTCCGGGGGCACCGCGTCCGCCGCCCAGAGCTGCTGGACCTGCGCGAGGCCGAGCGCGTCCACCCGGGTGGACCAGGCATAGTCGGCGCTCTCCCCTACCCAGTGGGCGGTGGCGTGCGGGTCGCCGTCGGCCGGAGGCAGGTAGTCCCCCATATCGCCGGCCCCGCCGTGGTTACCGGCGGCCCGCACGAGCCCGAAGGTCGAGTAGTCCGCACCCCGGTCGACCGGTTCGTTCACGCAGGCGCTGGTCGCCCCGGGCCGGTCGCGCACGAGGGCCTCGAACAGCGTCTCCACCCCGTCCCGAAGCTGATCGCACGCGGAATGCCAGGTCCGCACGTCGTTGACGATGACCTGCTCGCCGGTCGCCCGGTCGAAGTACACGTTGTGCAGGATGCCGTGCCGGCCCGGCCCGACTCCGGTGAGCGCGGAGGTGTGGTTGGTCAACGTGACGCTGGGGAACTCGGCGATCGCGCCACCGGTCAGGGCCGTCCCGGTGGCGAGCAGACGCGCGACCCCCGGCAGCTCGCCGGTGTGCGCGAGGTGCAGGACGTCATTGCTGTTTGCCCCGTCCCAGAGCAGGCCGACGACGTACCGGGCCCCTGGGCCCACCAGATCGGTGAGCGGCGTCCCCTCCACATCCGCCATGGTCACGCCGGCGAGGGCCGCGAGGGTGGGTCCGATGTCGATGACCCGCGCCGCGCCGGCCCGCGGGCCCCGGGCCCGCACGCCCGCGCCGGACAGGATCAGCGGAGCCCGGGACTGGCCGGCATCCAACGATCCGTGCTCACCCAGGTGGCCGCCGCGGTCGGGCCAGTAGTGCCGGGGGGTGTGTACGACGATCAGATCGGGTGAACGGCTGGGATCGGCGAAGGCGGACAGCAGTCGCCGTCCGGCGAACGGGTAGGA
Source organism: Frankia sp. CcMO1 (assembly GCF_977945845.1). Taxonomy (NCBI): domain Bacteria; kingdom Bacillati; phylum Actinomycetota; class Actinomycetes; order Frankiales; family Frankiaceae; genus Frankia; species Frankia sp. CcMO1. The sequence goes on along the minus strand of NZ_CDWTMG010000054.1, from coordinate 4,542 downwards.
GTTGCGCTCGTTCGGTGGTGACGGGTCGGCGAGCGCCGCCGCGAGCGGCACGCCGTGCATCGGATCCTCCGACCCGAGCGGGTCACGCCCGAAGCGGAGCTCCCGGGGACCGTCCGGATCGGCCACCGGCAACCGCGACGAACCGATCGCGTTCGCCACGTAGAGCCAGCCGGAATCGACCCAGGCCACGAGATCCACGATCGCGGCCAGCTCGGGACTGGTGAGGACGGCAACGGCCAGAGAAAGATCGTCGGATGCGGTCAGTCCCGGCGCTCCGGCCGGACCCGCACCTGTGGACACCGGGTAGACACGCTCGCTGCTGGGCACGCCGGAACAGTACCGGGGCCGCGGGCACCACCGGAAGAAAAAGCGCGGCAACACCGGTGGACGGGACACCGACGATCCGGTGTCCCGCCCGTGCTGGTGCGGCGATGCCACCGCCGCCCCCATGTGATCAACGGGTGGCACGGAGGGCTCAGGCGGCGACCTCTTCTTCCTTGCGCTCCTTGCGCGGACGGCCGCGGGGCCGCTTGCGCGGGACGACGCTACCGGTCACCAGCAGCTCGCCACCCCACACTCCCCAGGGCTCGGCACGGTCGAGCGCGGCGGACAGGCACGCCGCCCGGATAGGGCAGGTTCGGCAGACGGCCTTGGCGGTCTCCACGTCCGCCGGGGACTCAGCGAAGAACATGTCAGGATCTACGTCCCAGCAGGGCAGGACGAGACGATCCCGCTCGATCCGGGAAACGACCGAGGGGTCGAACACCGGTGTCACCTCCGAGACAGGTTGGTCTTCGGGTGGGATGAAGGAAGCGAAACGACAAAGGCCGCGGTCCCCATCGGGATCCGCGGCCTCGGATTCGGCTCCAGTCGGCGCTAGTCCAGGAGCGGATCGTGGGCGGATCCCCGGAAGGTGAGGTGACGGTGTGCATAGCCGGACGCCGACGCCACGCTCCCCGCCGGGTTCGGGAACGCGGACTCCTGGGCCGACAGATCATCGGCTTGGACCGTGAGGACGGCGGCGGACGTACCACGGTCGGCGGGCGCACCAATGACGGCACCGACGACGGCATTCATGAAGGCCGCGCCGTGCCGGTTCTCCCACGGACGGGTGATCTCGGCGACAGCTCTGTCCATCACAATGCTGAACATGACGAAATCACCTCCTTCTCTGTGGGCTCGGGAGTCCGTGGGTGCCGGAGTCCGTGGGTGCCGACGGGTATCACTCCACATGCCTGCTTCAGGCGTCCTCGGTGACGGTAGAAGCTCGCCGCGCGAACCACAACATATTTTCTGTGTCGCGCCGCGGACACTTCCAGTTACGAAGCGTCGGGCGGCGTGCCGGGCTCCAATGACTCCGCCACCGGCGGCGACCCGACCGGCGGCGGCGTGCGCCCCGAGACGAGGGCGAGTACGTCCTCCCCGTAACGGTCGAGTTTGGCCTGTCCGATGCCGGGCAGCCGCACGAGCTCGGCCACCGTGCTCGGCCGGCTCTCGGCGATCGCCTGCAGCGTGGCGTCGGTGAAGACGACGAAGGCCGGTGCCCCCTGTTCCTTCGCCCGCGCCGAACGCCACGCCCGCAGGCGCTCGAACAGCGCGGCGTCGACGTCGCCGGGGCAGCCCTCGCAGCGTCCGACCCGCGCATGCACACCCGTCAACGACCGGCCGCACGTCCGGCACCGCACCGCCGATCTGCTCCGGGACCGACCCGGGCTGGCCTCCTCCGCCCCAGCCACGGGCCTCGTGCCCTCGCCTCGCCCCCCGTGGCGGACGCCGGCCGCGGGCTCCCGGCGCATCGGGCGCAGATCGTCGAGGAACCGGGACGGCCGCCGCGACCGCCGGCCGCCCTCTGCCCGGGACAGCGCCCAGGACAGGACAAGGTGCCTGCGGGCCCTGGTCACCCCGACGTAGAGCAGGCGACGTTCCTCGGCGATCTGCTCGGCGGTCCTGGCATGGACGAGGGGAAGCGTGCCCTCGGTCAGCCCGACGAGGAACACCGCATCCCATTCCAGGCCCTTGGCGGTGTGCAGGGTCGACAGGGTCACCCCCTGCACCGTCGGCTGATGCTCGTGGGTCGCGCGGTCGCCGAGCTCGGCGACGAAGGCCTCAAGGTCGGCCTCGGGCGAACGGGCGGCGAGATCGCCGGCCAGCCGGTGCAGCGCGGCGAGGTTCTCCCATTGTTCCCGCTCGGCGCCCGAGCCCACCGTCGGCTGGTCCGCCCGCCAGCCGAGCGCCGCGAGGATGTCGGCGACGACGGCCGTGAGTCCCTCCGGGCGGTCGGTGTCGGCAGAGCGCACCGCGGCCCGCAGCAACCGCATGGCTGCGACGACCTCGCTCCGCTCGAAGAACTTCTCCCCGCCCCGGAGCAGGTAAGCGATGCCGGCCCCGCCGATCGCCGCCTCATACGCCTCGGACTGGGCATTCGTGCGATACAGCACGGCGATCTCACTCGCCGGCACGCCCTGGTCGAGCAGCCGGCGGATCCGGGACGCCACCGCGGCGGCTTCCGCCGGCTCGCTGTCGCACTCCAGCCACACCGGGGCGGGACCCTCCGGGCGGGCAGCGATGAGGCGGGCCGCCGGGGCCGCCCGCATCAGGGTGTTCGCGAGTTCGACCACCTGGAGGGTGGACCGGTAGTCCCGGATCAGACGCACCACGGCCGCGTCCGGGAACCGGCGCGGGAACCCGAGCAGGTGCTCGGGCGACGCCCCGGTGAACGAATAGATCGTCTGATGGGGGTCCCCGACGACACAGAGGCTGTCGCGCTCCCCCAGCCAGGCGTCGAGGACACGCTGTTGCAGGTCGTTGACATCCTGATACTCGTCAACGACGAAATGGCGGTATCTGGCCCTGACCTCGGCCGCGACCCAGCTGTGCTCCTCGATCATCGCCGCGGTCAGCAGCAGCAGATCCTCCATGTCGATCACACCGGCGTCGCGCTTGACCTCCTCGTACGCGGCGTAGAGCCGGGCGACCGTCTCGGGGGGGGTGGCGGTCTCCCGCCCGCTCGCCGCCGCCATCCGGGCGTAGTCCGCCGGGCCCACAAGCGTCGCCTTCGCCCACTCGACCTCCGAGGTGAGGTCGCGCAGCTCGGCCCGGTCCGGCCGCAGGTGCAGGCGGGCGGCCGCCCGCACCACGTACGGGATCTTGCTCTTCTCCACCCTGGGCAGCGCGACCCCGGCGACCGGCGGCCAGAAGTACAACAGTTGCTTGAGAGCCGCGGAATGGAACGTCCTGGCCTGCACTCCATCAACACCCATGGCCCGCAACCGGCCGCGCAGCTCTCCCGCGGCCCTGGCTGTGAAGGTCACCGCCAGGATCTGACCCGGCCCGACCCCCCCCTGCGCGACCATGTGCGCGACTCGATGGGTGATGGTGCGCGTCTTACCCGTACCGGCGCCGGCGAGGATGCAGACCGGTCCGAGCGGAGCTCCGGCCGCGACCCGCTGTTCGGGATCGAGCGCGGCGAGCAGATCGTTGCCCGACCGCACACGGGCGGCCTGGGCGGCGAGGGCAGGCGGTCCGGACATCATCCGATACGGTAGTCCCCGCCGCGCGGCGGGAACCGACGGCGCCGCGGTGGGGTTACATGAACCGTTGTGTCACCAGCGGCTTGGAGGCCCTTTCGTGCTCACGATCTACACGACTTCCTGGTGTGGCTACTGTGTTCGGCTGAAGCGCCAACTCGACCATGCCGGCGTCGAGTACACGACCGTTGATATCGAGCAGGACCCGACAGCAGAGCAACGTGTCCGCGATGCGAACAACGGGAACGCGACCGTACCGACCGTGCTCTTTCCCGATGGCACTGTGATGACGAACCCAAGCCTTCGCCAAGTCACAGAGAAGGTCACTTCTGCCGCATAACGGATACGTAGAGCAACGACATCTCGGGAGTTCTTACCTTCCCACTGCACACGCGGCCGGCTCGTGGGACGGTGTCCGTCACTGCCCGTGAAGTTTGTGGGAGAGTTCGGCCTGTGTCGTCAGCACCTTCAGAACAGGCGTGGAGCACCGTCGATGCCGCGCTGCGGGCCGCCAGTGCCCTTCACCGGATGGAGACGGCCTGTTTCGTCGTGGTATCGACGACGACCGCGAGCTATCTCCGGGTGACAGGTCCCTCCGCTGGTCTCGACGAGGGAACGCACTACCCCCGGGGGGACAGCCTGGTCGCCCGCGTGCTCGACGGCACGCCCGCCACGGCGTCCGGTCTCGGCCCGACGCACGCCGGATCCGACACGGCCGAATACCGCCAGCTCGGGATACGCAGTCATGTCACGATGCCGGTGGTCCGCGCGGACGGTCGGCTGGTGGGCCTCCTCGTCGGCCTGGACCGCAGCAAGGTGATCGTATCGGCCGACATCCTGGCCCTGCTGCGCGGGGTGGCCGATGCACTCGCGGCCACCGGGGACGTTCCCGTGCCGAGCCCGCCGACGGTCTCCGCGAACGGTCCCCGGCCGCCCGGCGGCCCGACCCCCCCGGGCCCACCGGCGGCCCCGCGCCCACCGGGGCGGATACCCACCCCGCAGACCATCGCGCGGG
>NZ_CDWTMG010000053.1:0-23458 GCF_977945845.1 Frankia sp. CcMO1 | reverse complement strand
CTAACTTCGAAGACCCTGAATGACCTGCAACCCAGCCATGGTGAGTAGGCCAATCCGTTGCAGGGTCAGGAGTAGCAGCGCTCCGCGGCTAACCCTCGAGTGCAGGAATCCGGCCAGCTCAGTGTCGACGTGGTCCTGCGGGCTGATCCACTCCGCGGTGCCATCGGTCCTCATGCAGTAGTCGACATACATCAGGCCCTCACGCCGGCTCAGCTGCCGGTTCCGGAACACCCAGTCCACGTCGTTCGGACCGTCGACATAGAAGGTGTCGCGGTTTAGGTCCAGCAGTTCCTGGATTTCGACCTGGTCCAGATGCGCAGGGAAGTCGTAAATCTCAGCGATATTCAGCCGTGACAGGTGGTCGTAGAAGGACCGGCCCAGCAGCTTCTCCACCTGATCATGCGGCTTCCATGCCACCCTCACCGCATCCAGAAGCATCGACGCCTTGGCAGCCTCCTCATCTGCCAAGGTCGCCAGCAGGCGACCCGACCCGTGACGCCCCACCTCATGCAGGGCCGCGGCGTCGTCCTGCTTGCCGCGCACGTGTTCGGCAAGGAGCTCCAGTCCTTCCGCCACGACCGGCAGACGCTGCGCTTCGGGGAGCCCCAGCAGCCGCACCATTCTCCTTGGTTCCATTGGGGTTTCCTCCTCGCTACCGCTCCATCACCGCCGCATCCGACAACGCCTCCACACTGCCCACCCTGGACCTAGCTTCAGGTCGCCGGTCCGTCCGGCGGCCCTGAACCGTCTGTAGGGGTGGGTGATGGCTGGCCGTGAGCGCGGAGGTCGTCAGTCCTTCTTGCATCGGCATCTTGCCCGACGAGAAGTTCGAGCGGCACTCATTAACAGCAACGCACGCTCGTGCCGCGTACAGTGTGCGCTGGCGCGCGCTGGAAAAGCGCGGCGCCAGCCCCGTCCGGTCATGCCGCCGAGCGCCGCGACGCACAAGCCATCTGGCCGCCGTCGCGCGCATACGATCGGTCGCACAGCGTCACGGCCTCAGCCCGCAGGCGGACGTTAGGTGGAGCCAACTATGGCCGTCACGGTGGGGGCGGTTGAGCGTCTACAGCCACGTCCCAACGCCGAGGGACGGAGCGGGCCCGTCGATCGCGCCCGCGGGGGTACCGACTTCGGATCGCCGACTGCCTGGCTCACTGGTTCTGGGCAGGTGGACGGCGGTAGACGTGGATCGCGTCATCGGGATGCTCCTCGGCCCACGTCTCCAGGTCGTTGAGGAAACTCACCACGGAGCGCCCTGCATCGGTGAGCTGGTAGGAGACTTCGAGCGGACCACGCTCCACCCGGTTGACCAGTTCGCGGTCTACGAGCCGAAGGACCGTGTCTCTGAACACGCGGTAGTCCAAACCCCTGGATACCGCTCGACGCAACTCGGCCGAGCGGAGGGAGCCATCCTCCAGCGCCAACAACACGGCTGGCTCCCAAGCCCCGCTCAATCCGGCGATGAGCGCTTTCACTCTTTCTGGATCCGCCAATGTTTCCCCCGTGAGTGTCAGGACGGGAAAAATTCCGAATCGCCAATCAGTTGCGTTTTCTTGTGCAACGAGACGGCCGATTCGGGGAGCCGAATGACGTCACAGCATGGGCGGATCGGACGCACCACCCGCGCCGGTGCGCGGTGAAGGTCCGCCAGTTCATGGCCCGTGACACGGCGCGGCGCAGGTGTGCGGACCGCATCGGGCCCACGCTTGAGATGCGCGCGGACGGCTGGCTCCGATTCGCCGTCGAGCGCGTTCAGGATGTGTCGGACGGTGTTCGGATCGACCATTCCCTATCCCCGTCGCTGAGGGCGGCATGCATGCATCAGCCGCGTGGTGCGAGACGGGGATCAGCCCGATGGGTACAAGGCCAACCCAAACCCACATGTGTGGGCAGGACTGGATTCTAGAGGGCGCCCACCGGTTGTAGTCAACGCTTTTCCGCGCGTGACGCCTTCTGCCGCCGGGTCGCGAGGCGCACGATCAGCCAGAGTGTGCGGTGAGGGTGACGAGTGCGGCCGTGGTGTGCTGGTCGAGCAGCATCAGGCTGGCGTCGACGACGAGGGGCCTCCACTCGCCGGTGGTGGCGCGCACCCGGATGGTGTCCCGGACTCGGCCGACACCGGCGAGGGCGTCGGACATGCTCCTGGCCGCGGATAGGTCGTCAGGGTGGATGGCCGGCGGGTGCGGTGAGTCGTTCTCCCACGAGACACCGGGCATCGGCTCATCGACCCATCGCAGCAGAGTGAGCGTGCGCAGGTTGATGATGGCGCGGTGCTTGCCCGGCTCCTTCTCGGCGGCGAGCACCTGCTGCGCGAGCACCATCTGGGGTGGCGCGCTGGGAGTGGTCTCGGCCTCGCCGATGTCGTGGGTGATGCCGCGAAGGACGACCTCGGTGCCACCGTCCTCAGTGGTCTCCTCGACCGTGCGGCACGCAAAGTTCGCCGCGCGCAGCTGACCGTCGTCACGGCGAACGGTCCAGGTGGCCTGGTGCTCGACTCCCGGCTGGGCGCGGACGATGACCGCGAGGGCATCGGCCTCGTCGGCGTTCGTGATCAGGCGCTCGAACGCCTCGGCGAGCCGTCGTTCAGTGCGCCGCTCCTCGGGCGGGACGCCGTACAGATCGAGCAGGTCGTCGGAGCCGCCGATCTTTCCCGTGGTGAGGTTGAAGTACCAGGCGCCGGCCGGATCCCGGGGAGGTGGCTCCTCGTCCGGGCCGCCCATCCAGACGTAGACGCCGTGCAGGCGGCCTGAGAACGCGATGAGCGGGTCCCCGATCAACTGACGCCGGCCGTCGGCGGACGACATGCGCACCCGCTGGCGGGCTGCGTAGACGCGGGCGAGAAGGGCACGTGCGTCACCCAGGTAACGCCCCCGTCCGAGCACGGACGACAGCGGCACCATGCCCTTGGGCGTGCTACCCACGCCGATCACAGTGGGCTCGTCGCGACCCTTCCCGCCGAACGTTTCTATGAGCAACCAGCGTTCGGCCATCGGTCACCTCCGTCTCTCGGCAGTTGCGGATGAGGACCTTCTCGCCTTGTTGATCAGCCCGACCCGGCGGGCCAGCCAGGGAACCAGCGCCGGGTACGTGTTCGGCACGACTCGGGTGAGCAGGGACGCCAGCCGGGCGTCGGGACCGACCAGGACACGCGGGCGGCGCCGCTCGACGCCGCGAAGAATGGCTGCGGCGGCGTCCTTCGCCTCGGTGCGGGCGATCCGCCGTTCGAACGCGTCGATGATCCCGGCGGAGTCCTCGCCGGTGGCGAAGCGACCGTTGCGGACGATCGGCGTCCGGACACCGCCGGGGTACACGCACGTCACCGATACCGGATGGCCGGCAAGGGCCAACTCCTGCCGGAGCGCGTCGGAGAAGCCGCGGACGGCGAACTTCGAGGCGCTGTACGCGGCGTAGTTCGGCGCGGCCATCAGGCCGAACGCGCTGGACACCACGACAACGTGCCCACTCTCGGCCGTGATCAGGTGCGGCAGGAACGCCCTGGTGGTGTTGATCGTGCCGAGGACATTGATGGAGACGACGTACTCGGGATCAGCGAGGTCGGTGACGAGCAAGCTCCCGGAGGCGATGACCCCAGCAACGCAGAACACCGCATCCACACGGCCGAATTCGTTCGCCACCGCCTCTGCGTAATCCATCATTTGGATGCGGTCACTGACGTCGGCCACTGTGGCGCTGACTCGCGGACTCTCGGACCGGCATTCGCTGGCAGCTTCGGCTAACGACGCTTCGTCGCGATCCGCCAGTGCCAGCTGGGCGCCCGCAGCCGCCAATTCACGGGAGATCGCCCGCCCGATGCCGGAACCGGCTCCCGTCACGACAGCGACTCGCGTGGCGAAATAGTTCACGATCAGGCCCGCTGAAATCCCGGCATAGCTACGACATTCGCTTGCGCCACGCCAATGGCGTCAGGGTAATGTTGCATCGTCCCCGTTCCGTGGTCCCTTTCCGCTCGTGTAGAAACCATGGCGGCCCAAATACCTGCCTCGGAGCGAGTGATGCGGGGCTCCTTGGTGCCTCACTGTAGGGAAGCAACACCCTCGGCGGAAAGCCCATTTCCCCTGAATTCCGACCACGGACCCCGTGGTCGTCAACCCGAGGGGCCACGCCCCGGCTGGCCCAGCCGGGCCCGGCCGGCCGGCGCAACCGGGCCCAGCCGGTGGGCCCGAAGGCCCCTCCTGTGCATCCTCCCCGGCCCCTCCCCGAACGACTCCTTACCCCCTCCCGCCCAGGCGGGAGGGGGTAAGTTCCGGTATCTGTGCAGGTCAGAGGCGTGCCTCACCCCTCCCGTGGCCGTCCAGACTGGTGCAGTTGGGGTGCACCCGTTGGTGGGGATTGGCCGGGCTCGGTGGCCCTGGTCGTGTCTGACGGGTGTTGCCGTTCCGTGGCTTTGGTGCTTGCCCTTCCTGACCGACAAGCTGGCAACGCCCTTGGGCGAGGGGTTCGTCACCCCGCCCGCCATGCCCGCGTCTCGGCTGACCCTTACTCGCCCGGCTCCGCCAGTCGCCGAGGTGGGAGGCTCGCCCGTTCGTCACCGAGGCGGCGCAGCGCCGGCGCGCGCGTGACGGTCGCCGAGCGGCGCCTATGACCGGGGTGAATGATGCGGCGCCATGTCACTAATGATAGCTCGATCCAGCCGGACGGATCCAGGTCCAACGTCGCTATTTTCGCGCCCAATTCACGGACCTGTCGGTGTGACATTGGAGAAGTCACCGGAAAACAATGGATCAGCTTGACTTCACGGGGGCGTCGAGGGTGGATGGGGGTAGTCGCAATTCCGGGACGCAATACACCCGGATAGCCACCCCAATTCTTTCACTAATCCCGCCCGCTATATAGGAGGCACCCATCATGACCGGCACCCCCACCACTCCGGGCGCCACACCGACCGCACCGACCGCGCCCGTTCCGGTGAGCGGGAAGCTGCGGATGGGCCAGCTGAGGGGCATGGTTGCCGCCCATCTCGCCGCGCATCCGGGCGAGCACACGCCCGGCTCGATTGCTCGCGCGCTGGACCGTTCGGCCGGTGCGGTCGGCAACGCACTCGCCGCGCTCGCCGCGCGCGGCGAGGCCATCATCGCCAGCGAGCGCCCCGTCCGGTACGCCGCGACCGCGACCACCGCTGCGGCAGCCACCGCTTCGCCCGCCCGCACGCCCCGAGGTGCCCCTACGGCCCCGAGCGCTCCTGCCCCGGCATCCGGTGCCACCCAGCCCTCCACGTCGGCCGAGGCGCCGACCTCGGCCCCCTCCTCCGCCTCGCGTGCCACAGCGCGCCGAGCCGGTGCGGAGGCCGGGGCGGGTGCGGAGGAGAAGGTGACCGGGCCGGTTGTGCGGCCCAACGGGATGACGTACCACCCGCGCACCCTCGCCGACCTGCCCGATGTGGCCGCCTTGCGCAAGCTGCGGGCGGCCGGGATCCCCGCGCTCCTGTACGGCCCGCCCGGCACTGGCAAGACCTCCCTGATCGAGGCTGCCTTCCCGGATCTGATCACGATTGCCGGTGACGGTGACACCGCCGTGGCTGACCTGATCGGCGAGTACACCCAGAAGCCTGCGGGCGGGTACGAGTTCGTGTACGGCCCGCTGGTGACCGCGATGCTCGAGGGTCGGGCACTCCTGATCGACGACGCGACCCTGATCTCACCCAAGGTGCTCGCCGTCGCCTACCCCGCGATGGACGGCCGTCGCCAGATCCAGGTCAAGGCCCACCGAGGCGAGACCATCACAGCCGCCGACGGCTTCTACGTGATCGCCGGACACAACCCCGGTGTCCACGGTGCCGTCCTGACCGAGGCACTCGCTTCCCGGTTCGCCGCGCAGATCCACGTCTCCACCGACTACGACCTCGCCTCCGCGCTCAAGATCGACCCTCGGGCCGTGCGGGTCGCGCGCAACCTCGCGACCCGGCACGGCAAGGGCGAGATCGGGTGGGCACCCCAACTGCGGGAACTGATCGCGTTCCAGCGCCTCGCGGGTGTCCTCGGCCTCGACGCCGCCATCGCCAACCTCGTCGGCATCGCCCCCGAGGAGGACCGCGACGTCGTCGCACAAGTCGTCTCCACGACCTACGGCCGACCCGTTACCCCGCTCGCCCTTGGCCGCCAAATCTGACCACACCCGCGCACGCGCACTTCGTCGTCACGTCACCGAAAGGACAACCGGATCATGAGCCCGACGCACCTTCTCACCGACCCTGACCCGACCCCCACCCTCGACGCCACCCACCCGGACCAGACCACCGAGCCGGAGCGGCCCACCGAGCCGACTGGGACGAGCGAGCCGACGGATCCGCCGACGGCGGCGGGATCGACCGGCCCTGCGGATGCGGCAGCGGCGAAGGCGGCGGCGAAGAAGGCAGCGGCTCACGTGAAGGCGTGGCTGCGGCTGTCGGCCCACTTCAGCGACCACGTCCCCACCCTGGCCGAGCGTGACGACGTGACCGTGACCGTGGCACCCGGCGCGGGGCGAGGCGCACCCGGATGCTTCGTCCCCGCACTGGCGACCATCGAGCTCGACGCCGCTACCTTGACCGACGCCGGGGTCGACCCCGCCACCTGCCACCCCGGCAAGCCCTCGGACCGCGAACGGTACGCGCCGATGTGGGGCGTGTTCACCCACGAGTGCGCCCACGCCCGGCACAGCACCTGGAGCCTGCCCACCGCCACCACGCCCGCCACCGCCTCGGCCACCGACGCGAGCGCCACCGACCGCGACGACGAGGCGTCGGAGGCGACGACCGGACCGGCGACCATGGCCGCCGCGATGCTGCTTGAGGAATCCCGAATCGAGGCGGTTCACCTCGCCCGCCGCCCCGGCGACCGGCACTGGCTCCGTGCCGCCGCAACCACCCTGATCATGCCCGAGGTCACCGCCTTCGATCCCGCCAGCACCCGGCCCGCTGGGTCGAGCGAGGCTGGTGCGTCGAGCGAGCCCGCGCCGAGCGAGCTCGGGCAGTCCGAAGGGTCCACACCGGGGGAGGCGAGCTCGCCAGAGGCACCCGGCGCGCCCGAGGTGCCTAGTGCGCATGGCGCTTGGGGCGCGGATGAGTTGCGGATGTGGTCGGCAGCGCACGCGGCCGGACTGTTGCTGGCCCGGGTAGATGCCGGGGTCCTGGACGAGGAGGAGACCGAGGCGCTCACCCACACGATCACGACCGTGCTCGGCGCGGACCGCCTCGCCCGGCTGCGGGAGCTGTGGCAGGCCGCACATGCCACCGGCGATGACGACGGACCCCGGATGCTCGCGCTCGGTCGTGACTGGTGCGTGGCCCTCGGCATCGACCCCGACGCCACCGACCCCGCCGACGGTCACACCGAGCGCACCGGTACGACCTCGACCGGCACACCCGGGGCGGAGGCAGACGCGTTGTCCCCCATCGCCGCCGCCGTCGCGGCGACCCTTGAAGCGGTCAAGGTAGCGGACACGCCCGCCGAGGCGGCTGGGAGGCAGTCGCGGGTAGCCGCCCGCGCAGACGAGTCGGCGGCACGCCGAGCCGCTGATCGCGCGGTGCGGTCGGTGTTCGATGGTCCGCACGCTCATGCCGACGGCGGCGACACCTCCCTCGCCGGAACCCGCGAACCGACCGAGGCCGAGGCAGTCGCGGCACGTCGCCTGGCACGGGCACTACGCGCCGCCGGTACCCGCGACCGAGTCGCCACGATCACCCGGTCGGCCACCCCGCCCGGCAGGTTGAGCATGCGCGGCGCTCTCGCCGCCGACGCCCAACGCGCCGCCGGAGCAACCGTGACGGCCGAGCCGTTCACCCGCACCACCCGCCGCCATGTGCCGACCCCGCCACTGCGGATCGGGATCGCGTGCGACGTGTCCGGCTCGATGTACGCCGCAGCGCCAGTGATCGCCTCCACCGCCTGGATCGTCAACCGCGCCGTCGGTTACGTGCCCGACGCCAAGGCAGCCACCGTGATCTACGGCCGGTACGTGCGCCCCGTCACCCACCCCGGACACGTCCCCGCCGAGGTCACCGAGTTCAACGCCGTAGACAGCACCGAGCGCTTCACCAAGGCCGTCGACGCCCTTGACGCCGCCCTCGACCTGACCCGCCGCGACGCCGCCCGCCTCCTGGTCATCGTCTCCGACGGGCACTACACCCCCGACCAGCGCGCCGCCGGTCAGAACCGCATCACCCGCCTGCGCGGCACCGGCTGCGGCGTCCTGTGGATCGCCCTCGAGCCGGGTGCACATCCGATGACCGGTGCACAGCTAATCACCCTGACCGAACCCGCCGCTGCCGTAGACGCCATCGTCAGCGCCGCCACCCACACCCTCCAGCACGCCTGAAACACCCGCCGGGGCGGGTCGGGGACCTCCAACCGGGGCCCCCCACCCGCACTCGGTGACCTCGGCGAGCCAGCCCGTCACGTCGTCGGGGTCGTCAAGGTGCGGCGGCGGACTGTGGAAGAGGAACTCGGCGCCCTCAGCCGGCAGGCTCGACCGGCCCTGGATCGCCGTCCACGGGCCACCCCACCACGGCTGCGGCTGACGGATCCCGCGCTGCGCGCCTACACGCCAGCGACGACGTAAATCCTCGACGTCCCGGGTCCGGTCCCCGCTCCCGGGGGCCCGTGGCCTGACCGTCGGCTTGTTGTCGTGTGTGTCGCGGCCCCGGTTGTCACGAATGCCACCCAGCAGCCCGTTCCCGACGAGTTCTACATCGTTGCCGATCGACAACTCGCCAAGAAGGTGAAGCCCGACGGGAATGGACTTGACCTCTCGACGAACGTCGAGCGTGGATGGACCCGCAACACCCCTGACGCGAAATGTGGCGTACATGAAATCCCCCGCAGGGGAACCGATTTCGCAGCCGCCAGTTCACGGTCACTGACGATAGGAGAGTGCCATGACCACCACCGCCTCCAAGAAGACCGCCTCGAGTAGGACGCCACGGGCGAAGAACGCTGCGGCACCGAAAACCCCGACGCCGAAAACAGCCACAGGTCCGAAGACCGGGGCAACGGCGCGGGTCCGAACGCAGCAACATGGCGCCACTCCCAGCGGCAGTCCGCGACGCGCCGCACAAACGACACCGGCTTCCGTCAAGTCCTCCGCGACACCAACGGCGAACTCAAAGCAGCCGGGGCAGGCGCTGCCTGCGTCAGTGACGGCAACCCCGGCTATCGAGGCGATCTGGTCGGCGCTTCACGCGCACCCCGGGAGCACGGCGGAAGAACTCGCGAAGCACGCGGGTGTCGGTCGGTCAACCGTCTCGAAGGCGTTGCAGGCCCTGGCAGCACACGGTGTCGTGAACCGCACCCGCCAAGAGACCGCCGAGCCGACCAAGCGGCGCACCGCCGACCTGTGGACCACCGGGCAGCCCACGGCCGCAGACAGCCCGAAGCCGACCCGGTCATCCCGCGACACCGAGCCGGGCGGCGCCGCCGAGCCCGAGGCTGCCGGCGGTTCACATCGATCCGCCGCCTCGTCCGCCAGAACGTCGCCAGCGACACCGTCCCCGATCCCCGACAGCAAGCCCGGCAGGCTCGGCAAGGGACAGCTGGGCGACCTCGTCCTTGCGCACCTGGAGGCACACCCCGACCAGGACTGGTCGCCCCGGGCCCTGTGGAAGGTGCTGGACCGCTCCTCCGGTGCGATCGGCAACGCGCTGGAGCGCTTCACCGACAAGGGACTCGCCGTGCGCGTCAGCGATCGTCCCCGCCGCTACCGCATCGCCCCGACCTCGCGCTGACGGCGGAGGCGGCGTTCAAGCGGCGCTCGATGCATCGCCCCGGATCCACATGTCGAGAATCCGCATCCCCGAGAAACCGAAGGAGCACCATGAGCACACGACCGATCACGAGCGGCAGCAGCGATGGCGAATCCACAGGCCGGGGGGTAGCGGCAGGTCAGGCACAGCCAGCACCCCCGGAGTCCCGGCCGGCCGAGGTCACGCCTTCGGCTACACGACCGAGCAGGGTCGGCCTCGCCGCACGAGCCGTAGGCGCGACCCGGGCCAGTGCGGCGCGGGTTTCCCACGACCCGGCCACACTGCCGCCCGGGTGGTACGAGCGGGCGGCACGGGCGACCCGGATCCTGGCTTGCACCCTGGGAGTGGACCCGGTGAGCGTCACTGCCGCCCCGGACCCCGACCGCGCCTACGGTGTCCCGGGGCCGATGGGGGTCCCGGAAGTGCGACTGACTGTGCTGGATGGGGCGGCCCTGGCCATCCTCGATGGCGACGGGGGCAGCGCGCTCGTGCTCGCCGACCCCGGCCCCGGAGCGCCGAGGAACGGCCGATACGAGTTCATCTGTGAATCCGGCCGCTCCGACGTGTTCCACCTGCTGCACCCGTGCCCCGGCTGCCATCAGCTGGTCCCCACCTACCGAGTCACCTCCCTGATCGACCTCGGACGCACCTTGCTCCCGGGATCCCCCGGCCGCCCGGACAGTGACCAGTTCCGGCCCGACCCCGCCCACCGGCCGGGCTGTACCAGACACCGCGCCTCTACCCAGCCCGGCTGACCCGGCTTCACCACGGCCCGCACTGGGCCGTCGGCAGCCGCCCACCCGCACGCGCGAGGGGGGCGGCTTCGCCGCTTCACGTTTGACTGGCCAGCCCACGGGTGTTGACCCTGTGCTCGGCCCACCCGGTGCCGGGACACGGCGCTGCCCTGGCGGGCAGCGCCAGGGTTCATGTGCGTTCCGACTGAACCTGTCCGTGGATCTTGCGCCAACCCCGCGGCGTCGGCGGAGTTCGTCCATCGAGTTGTCCAGTGATCTGTGCAGGGAGTTGTCTTTACCGTGCGGCGGCGACGATCAGCGACAGCCCCACGTCATCAGCGCAGTGATCCGCCCTTGTCTCGACGGTACCCCTGGATCCCCTTCCCCATGCGAACCCGAGGAGCGGGGAGAACACGTGTTCAGTTCCTGCGAGGGTCGAGCGGCCCGGCGCGTCCTCGGCGAGAGGTCACATCCGCGGAGCCGCGCTAGTCGACGGCACTGCGGTGGGTGCAACGAGTACCAAGTGTTCCGCGTCAACGTCCTCGCGAGTCGCAGTCTGCGGCAGGTCGGCGTCATCGAGAGCCGCAAGGCGCATAGCGGCCCTGGCTTGGGCGAGAGCGGAGCCGACCGATTGTCCGCTTGCCACAGCGGAGTAGAAGCGGCGTGCGAAGACGATGGCGGCTGTGTCGTCGATGCTGTCAGCCATAGCGACGATGACAGGCACGGCGGGCAACAGCAGTTCCGCGCCGAGGAGTGTCTCGCACGCGTTCATCACCAACACCTGCGGGGGGCTGTCGGTGGCGGACAGGACCGCAGCCAGCAGATCGAACTCGACCGAGTGATTACGCGGATCCGCGAGGTCGCCGTTGTCGAAGACCAGGCCGCCGCTCCATCCGTGACCTGAGAAGTGGACGACGTGGGGTCGCACGTCGTTGGGCGCGTCGATCAAGTCTTCGGCGGTAGCAGCCGGCCGGTGCTCCACGGTGACGAGGTCGCGGTACCTCGCGCTGCGCAGAACCTGCTGCACCGCTCGCACCTCAGCGTCGAGACGCAGGTAACTGGATCTCGTGGTCGTCGTGCCATCCGGTGACGTCGTCGTCTCGTCGTGAGCTTCAGGGTTCGCGGTCAGGTAGAGGACCCGCAACCGCTCGGGCTCGGGCGGCTGGATCTGGACGTAGCGAACGGGAGCCTGGGACAACCGAGCGATCTCACGTACGTGGGATTTCTCCTCGCTGCGGCGGCGCCGGTCAGCGCGGTCCTCGGCTTGGCGCTCGGCGCTCTCGGCGGCGGACAGGCTACGACGCTTGTCCGCCTGCGACTTTGCGTTGGCGGCAACCTTCGTCTTGAGCTCACCGATCTTCTTCTCGGCCGCGACGACCTTCTTGTCCTGCGCCTCAGCCGACCGCGACGCCATTCGACGAGTGCTCTCTGACTGGGTTCGGCTTGCCTCCTGTCGCTTCTTTGTCGCGGCCGCCCAGGCTGCCGACGAGGCTGCCTCTTCACGAGCGATATTGCGGCGCAGGTCCGCCTCGGTCGCCTGGAGGCGAGCAAGCTCGCTTCGCAAGGTATCCGACCGCGTCATCCGTCCCCCACCGCATGCCTTTCTATGGCCCCTGCACGGTCGGCCCGCAACGCCGAGAAGCCACCGCTCACGCCTCCTGCAAGCTACCGCCCTCGACCGCCGACGACGCAAGGGGCAGCCCTGGCGTGTCGTCGAAGTCCGCGGCTCCTGGGCAGCGCAGTGAAGGCGGTCCCCACGGCCGCTGGCACCCGCGCAACCCCGGCTCGCGCTCTCCGGCACCGTGTGTCCCACCAACATGTCCACCGGCAGACAAGTCGGTGGACACCTCGTCGGGAATTGGTCATCTCTTTCGAGACCTACAGTTTAGTCGGCGGCGGCGCTGGGGCGGGAGTAGCCGACGACCTTGGTCGCCCAGACTCGTTCGAGACGGATCCGTGTCCCTCTCCGTGGCGCGTTGATCATGAAGTTGGGGTCGGTGACGATCAGGCCGACGTGCGTGACGTGGTCCGGGCCGGTGCCGAAGAAGACGAGGTCTCCGGGTTGAGGTGCGGCGCCGGTTGGAAGGCGAGGGCCGGCGTCGTACTGGGTCTGGGCGGTTCGGGGGATGTTGATGCCGGCTGCTTGGTAGGCGGCATGGGTGAGTCCGGAGCAGTCGAATCCGGCGTCGCCCTGGCGGGGCCCGTCGCCTCCCCAGACGTAGGGCAGTCCGAGCTGTGCGCGGGCGTAGGAGATCGCGGTCGCCGCCGCTGGCCCGGCCTCGGCGGACACGAGGTCGGTTGCGTCCAGGCAGGTCTGCGCAGTCAGAGCCGCCACGGCGCGGACGGTGAGTGGCTCCCACCGGGCGTAGGCGCCGGGGTGGGCGGAGCGCTGGACGGCTTGGGCGGCCGCAGTGACCGGCAGCTGCTGCCAGCCCGGCACGGCGTCCAGGGCGGTGTAGAAGGCAGTGGCAGCGTATCGGGGGTCGCGCAAACGCTGGGCCGGAGTGCGCTGGTCACCGGGTCCGTCCGGCGCCGAGCCCCAGCCCTGGGAAGGACGCTGCTGGAATAGGCCGACGGAGTCCCGGTCGCCGTAGGCGAGGTTCCGCAGACCGGACTCCTGCATGGCGGTGGCGATGGCGATGACCGCGGCCCGCTGCGGCATCCGCCGCTCATCGGCAACGTCGAGGATCGTGGCGGCGTTCACGTTCTGCTCCCCGGTAAGTTCCGGCGCCCCCGCACCCGCTTCCAATGACGCTGCATCACATCCGGCGCCGCCCCCGCCGCCGCCGAGGACGGCGAGGACGGCGCTCTGGACGAGGAGCAGGAGCGCGAGGAATCCGCAGCCGAGACCGGCGGCCAGGCGCACCGGCAGTCCGCTCATCCTCCGTCACCCGCCCCCACGGCGACGATCGCTGTGCCCCGAGCCGGGAGGGACGAAGGTCGGTGCGCTGGGATCGGGCGCCTGGGTCACGTCGTCCGGCACGCACATGTCGTCGTGCAGGTGGTCGTGCAGCGTGGGACGGCCGAGCCCGTAGGGCATCACCTCGTCGATGACGTCTGCGTCTGAGGAGCCGACCTGAGGGTGGTGACCGAGGGACCTCGTCCAGCGGTCGCCCGGGAGCTGGTGGCTGGGGGTCGGTCGCAGCAGCGTCTCCAGGTCTGCCAGGGCGCGTCGACCCGGCGCGGTGCTGCCACCGGCTGTGCTCGTATAGGTCTGAGTCTGAGGGATGGCCGGGAGCCAGATCCGGTCGGCAGGCCCGGCCATGACGCCGCCTTCGGGCACCGGTCGGCCGTTGGGTGCGAGGCGGACGAGCGGGACAGCGGTGGCGACCGGCAGGGCGGGCTGGCCGTTGCGGTTCTGCTGCCAGGCCGTGATGGCGCGGTGCAGATGTGCCTCCCGGGTCAGGTTGGGAAGCCAGAACAGGATGAGGCTGGACAACCCGGAGGCGGCAGTGAGGCGCGCATAGCCGTCGAGCTTGTTTACCAGGCGGTCGAGGTTCGCGGTGCCGGTGTCGTACTCCAGGAAGAAGTCGACCTCTGTCGTTCGCGTTCCCTGGCTCATCTGCCAGCAGCCGTAGCCGTCGGGCCGGATCAGGCCGTTCCAGGCGTCCAGGCAGCGTCGCTCGGACCACCACGCGGTCAGGGCCGTGGTGGGGGCCGCGGGGAGCGGGGTGGGGGCCGTAGTGGGGTTGTCGTGCTGCCGGGCGTGGGCGGCCAGGGCGGTGAAGATGCCGTTGGCGCCGACGTCGTGGGCCAGGTGCAGAGCCACCGCGAGGTTCGCCAGGCGCTCGGGCCGGTAGCCGAGGTCGGCCACGGTGGTGTCGTAGGTGGCGGCCAGGACGTCGGCGCCTGCGGACGAGAGCACGTAGTGCAATGGCGCGGATCCGCGGTCGGTATAGGGGCGGAACCGGTCCACGACACCGAGTTGGTGAAGGGTCCGCAGCCGGACGTTGGCCATCCGCTGGCTGCCGAAGGCCAGTTGGGCGATCTGGCTGGTCGTGAGGACTCGGTGCTCCAGCAGCATCCTCAGCAGCCACCGGTCGCGGACGGTCAAGCGGGCCGCCAGGCGCAGCAACCCCCCACCGCCACCGACCTGCCGCCCTACCGCCTGACTGCGCGGCGGGTTACGGACCGGGCGGCGGGCAGGATTGGGGGCAGGGGTCCGGGCGGGGTGGGTCTCGTCGCGGCGGGCGCGGCGGCGGGTGCTGGTGTCGGCGACCAGCCGAGGACGGTATCCCGGGGCGGCGGCGACCTCGTCGAACAGACCTGGGCTGGTTCGGTCGTCGGTCGGCTCCGGCGCGGGCGAGGAGACTTCCCGGGCCTTTCCGCCGGTCTGGCGATCGGTGCTGTCGGCAAAGGAGTGGGAGTTCGCCGCAGGGTTCATCCGCGTCATCACGTCCTTTCGTTCGGGATGGAGGCTCCGGCAGGGACTTGCGGGTTCTGCGGTCGGGGGCTGGTGCTGCGGCGCTGCCGCGGATCGCGCGGGTGAGCCGGCCTGCTCGGGCCGTTGGAGTCGGTCGGGCCAGGGCGGGGAGTGTCGTTTGGCACCCCGGGGTGCGGGGCTGAGCTGGTACGGGGTGTGCTGGTACGGGGTGTGCTGGCGGCGATGGCGCGCAGGTGACGAGCGCGGCCGGGGATAGCCGGTGGCAGGGGGCGGGTGCGCAGAGTGAAGGCGGGGGTGTCGCCGGAGGCGACGACGAGACGGGCGGCGGCTTGGAAGGCACCCAGGTGGGACAGGTCGTGCGCGCGGAGTGTGGGGGTGGTGTGGCGTTCAAGGTCGCGGGCGTCCTCGGGGCTCGCGTTGAAGAACACCTTGTTGCGGGCGTTGGCCGAGATGCCTTCGCGCAGCTCGCGTGGGAGTTGGGCGAGGTTTTGATGCGCGAGAGTCATCGAGAGCCGGTAGCCGCGGGCTTCGGCGAGCATGTCCTCGATCGGGTAGGGCAGGTTGAGGTAGTTGTGTGCTTCGTCGACGTAGAGCGCGGCGTCGATCCTCGGTGTGCCGGCGCTCGCCCGGGAGGACGCGGCCTGCCAGGCCCGGGCCACGACGAAGGAGCCGAGCAGGCGGGACGTCTCCTCGCCGAGTACTCCCTTGGGGAGGCGGACCAGGCCGATGCCGCCGTTCAGGACGCGGGTCATGTCCAAGGTGGCGGGGCCGGCGGCGATGGCGTCGCGGACGAACGAGCGCAGCAGGAACGCCCGGAGCTTGTTCAGCACCGGACCGACCATGGTCGCGCGTGGGCCTTCGGGGAGCCGGTCGTACCAGCCCCAGAACCCGGCGAGTACCTCGTCGTCGATATCGGCGGTGAGGCCGCCGCGGTAGGTCTCGTCGTCCAGCAGGCGTGGGATGTCCACCAGCGTCGGCACGGTCTGCAGCGTTGCCACGGTCTGCCTCGGCTGCCCTCCTGGTAGCCCTCGTGGGGGATCGGTTCCTAGGTGTGGTGCGCGCAGGAGGGTGAGGCTGGCGGCGCGCAGGATGTCGTCGGTGCGTGGCCCCCAGAACCCGGAGAAGATTCGCCGGAAGATTCCGACGAGGTTGTCGACGGCGGTGTCCACGTCGGCGCCGGGCGCCAGGTCCAGGGGGTTCAGGCACGGCGGCGGGGCGGCGTCGTCGGGGTCGATCAGCACCAGCCGTCGCGCGGCGCGGGCGGGGATGCGGTCGAGCAGGTCCAGGACGAGGTCGCCCTTGGGATCGATGACCAGCACGCCGCGGCCGGCGTCGATGTCGGCGAGGACCGTGTGGATCATGAGGGTGGACTTGCCCGAGCCGGTCGCCCCGATCACGTGCAGGTGGTGACGAGCGTCAGCCACGGTGACCGCGACCGGGCGGGGATGGCCGACGTCGGTGTCACCGAGCACCTTGACCTGCCTGCCGGACCGATCGCCGGCTACCGCGTCCCTCGTGGTGACCGTGCCTGCGCCCGGCCGTCGCTGCTCGTCCTCGGCGTGGACGCCGTCGCTGGAGCCGACCCGCTCCAGCGGCAGCGGCCGGCCACCATCCTCGCCGCAGACCGCACCGACGTCATCGCCGTCCCTGCCCTGCGTGCTGGTGTCCGGTGTCTGCTGGGGGCCGGAGGCGATCCCGGGCGGTGGCGCGATGGCGCGGGCACCGGCGCGGGCCAGGCCCGGGATGTCGGCGTCCAGCGGGAGGTGGGCCAGGGCGGCGAGCTCGGTCACCGACAGAAGGTCACCGGCGTGCATGCCTCGGGCGGCGACGGCGACGTCGGGATGGCGTAGCCGACGTCGGATCAGGAAGTTGCGGCCGGAGTACAGCGCGAACGCCGATGCCAGCGCGTGTGCACGCCCACGCAGCGGCCCGATCTCGGCGCGACGGAACTGCCGGGCCTGACGGCGCGCATGACGACGGTCCTGATGGTGACGGGTCGCGGGGGTGCTGGTGAGCGCGTAGCGGACGAGGGCCTCCCAGGCGGGTTCGGCGGCCTTGGTGACGGCGGCGCGGATCTGCGCTGTGCGTTCGGGGTCGGCGGCGGCCCGGACCGGGCGGCTGGTGCTGCGGGGGCCCGGACTGATGAGGTCCAGGAGCCGGGAGACTGGCTTGGCAGCCTGTCCGGCTCGCAGGTGGCGCATGGCGCGGCGGGCTCGACGAAGGCGGCGGCCGGTGACCGGTCGGGCGAGGATCTGCACGCAGGCGTGCTGGCCCGGGCCCAGGCCGGTGGCGGCGCCGAACACCGCCCGCAGCGGATCCGCCTCGTGCCCGGTGGCCAGCGGGAGGATCTCGGTGCGCGCCAGCCGCAGCGTCCCGCCGGTCGCCACCGCAGCCCTCGCGTCAACAACCCCGCCATGCACGCCGCCACCCAGCGGGAGGGGCGCCGACAACCGCGTGCGACCCGTCGCGGCGGCGCTGTCCTCGGTCATGCTCGCTGCGCCGGCCGTGGAGGGTGTGCGAGCGTGTTCGGTGGTGGTGTGCGCGCCGGGCCAGGCGGCTTCGGCTGCGCGTTCGACCAGGCCGGGTGGGATGACGCCGGGTACCCAGACCTGGATCTGGGCGCCGTTGCTGCTCCAGAGGTACTCGAACGCCACGTGCGGCTGCCCCTCGAACAGCCGCCGACGCGGCGGGCGGATCAGCCCGACGAGGTTCCCCCAGAACACCGGCCCACCGGTCGACTCGACGTCCGGCGGTGGCGTGATGGTCACCAGCCGGGCATCGGCCCACCACCGGCCCAGCTGGCGCCGTCGCCTGCTGCGTCTGCCCAGCACCACGGCCGCCACGAGGACGACGAAGGCGGCAGCCGAGGCCGATCCCCACTCCAGGACGGCGTGCATGGCGACATGCTTGGCGTTGGTGAACAGCTCGTCGGGGTGCTCCAGCAGCCATCCGATCCAGCCGCCAGGCTCGTCGTTCGCACCCGGAAGCCCGGTGGTGCCGCCGGCCTCGGCTTCGATGGCAGGGGTGGCGGTCGGCGGCCACGCCGTGGTGGTTGTGGTGGGGGCTGTGGTCATCGGGTGCCCTCCGGCAGTCCGTACGGGTCGTCGATGTCCTGCGCCCATGCGTCGCCCTCGGTGGCTGCGGCGACCTCGCCGACTTCGGGGGTGTCAGCGGAGCCGGCGGCGCCAGCGGCGGGGCCGGTGGCAGGCTGGATGGTGGGATGGGTCAGGACGGGCGGGGTGGAGTTGCACAAGTGGTCCTCGAAGGGGCTGGCGATGGCGTCGAAGGCAACGCGGTGGCTGCCTCCGGCCAGCAGGAGCCCGTGGCCGCGCGGTGCGGCGAGCAGGATCTGGCGTTCTCCGGCGGACAGGCCGAAGGCTTCGTCGATCGCGTCGATGGCCTGTGGTGCCTGGCGCATGAGGATCTGGGTGGCGGCGTTGGCGACGACGGCTTTGCCGAGGTCGGTGGACAGCAGGTCGGCGGCGTCCTGGGTGACCACGCTCAGGCCGGTGCCGTGCTTGCGGGCTGCCTTGGCGAGCCTGTAGAGGAATGCGGCACCGGCGGGGTCGCGCATCAGCAGCCATGCCTCGTCCACCACGACCAGGCGTCGGCGGCGGGCGGTGGCCGGGACGAACGGGTCGGAGACTCGCTGCCAGATCGCGTCGAGGGTGAGCAGGGTGCCCAACGCCTTCAGCTCGTCCGGCAGCTCGCGCAGGGAGAACACGACCAGGTGCCCGTCCGGGCGGGCGGTGGTGGCTCCGTTGAACAGGCCGGCGTAGGAGCCGGTGACGAACGGCGCCAGCCGCGCGGCCAGTCCTCCCGCCTCGGCTACCCCGGCCGCGTGCAGTCCGGTCAGGGCGGTGGCCACGTCACTGAGCAGCGGGGCCGGGCGCGCCCAGGTGCGGGGGTCGGTGGTGATCCCGACCTGCTGGTAGGCGGTCGCCAGGGCGTGGTCGAGGGCGGCGCGCTCGGCGGCGTCCAAGCCACCGAGGGCGACGTCGAGGAAGGTGTGGGCGAACAGCACCCGCCGGGTCAGCCCGTCCCGATCGACACCGGCCCCCGGCCCGGCGCCTGATCCATCAGCAGTGGCGGCGTGGGTTGGGGGCAGGTCGAGGGGGTTGAGACGAACGCCTGGGCGGCCCAGGGCCAGGACGGTGCCGCCGACGGCGTGGGCCAGGCGGGTGTACTCGTCCTCGGGGTCGATCACGGCGACGTGCACGCCGGTGTAGAGGGAGCGCAGGACGTCCAGCTTGGTCAGGTAGGACTTCCCGGCGCCGGAGCGGGCCAGGACGACGGAGTTGTAGTTGTCCTGCGACCACCGGTCCCAGACCACCAGGCCGGGTGAGGTGGCGTTGACCCCGTACAGCAGGCCGGACAACCTGCCTGGGCGGACCGGGTCGGAGGCGGGAAGGTCGGAGCTCACGAAGGGGAACGCCGCGGCCAGGGCGCCGGTGTCCAGTGTTCGGCGCAGTTTCAGTGCGTCCACGCCGAGCGGGAGGGTGGTGACCCACCCCTGCACGGTCCGCCAGGTGGCCGGCTCGATCCGCAGCAGCAGCGACTCGGCCAACGCTCGCACTCGCGCGACCGCATCGTGCAGGGTGTCGGAGTCGGGGGCGTGGACGGTCAGGTAGATCCCGACCCGGAAGAGGCGGGTCTGGCCGCGGGCGACGGCGTAGGCAAGGTCGGTCGCGTCGTCCGCCGCGGCCTCCAGTTCGGGGTCCTGTAACCGGCCCTTGGTCTCGGCCAGCCGCCTCGTGGACTCCAGCCTCGCCCGCTGCTTGCGCAGCCGGTCCGCGGCCACGACCGGGGAGACGGGCTCGATGTGGACGGCGACATCCAGGCGGCCGGGATAGGTCAGCAGCGGCTCCAACCAGCCCGGCCCGACCTCGGCCGGGTAGCCGGTCACTGCGAACGTCGCCACGTGCTCACCGGCCACCGCCAACGACTGCGCGCCCAACTGCAACGACTGCGGCGTCAACCCCGCCGAGTCAATCTGCCCGAGCCGGGTGGCACGCGGCGTGCCCGCCGGGTCGGCCCTGCCGGGGCTCATCCCGGCCCCCAGCCCGGGGCGGATGCCGCCCGCGAGGAGGTGGGCCTCAACGTGACCGCGGACGGGGTGGCTCGGGGCCGGATGGCAGGACGCCGCCAACAACGCGGAGGTGGTTGGGCCGTCCAAGGTCGTGGCGGCCACGTCGGCACCGGCCAGCATCCGCGCGCTGTCCTCGGCTCGGCGGTGTAGTGGGCGGCCCGCGGCCGGTGCCCGTCCGGGGCCGGCGGTGCGTCCAGCACGTGGGCTGATCAAGCTGCCCAGCCGCGCCAGGGGGGTGGGCGCGCGCTGGGCCCGAGCGGCCTGGTCTTGCCGCTGCCGGAACGCTCCGGGGTTGATCGGGTGGGTGTCGTGGTGAGCGAGTAGCACCTGACGGTGCAGCAGGTCGCGGGTGACTGCGAGGTCTGCAAGGAAGTCCGCGTGCCGTCGGGCGGCGGTCTCCAGCGCCGGGTGTGGCAGTCCGGGTGCGTCGTGGCGCAGCGAGGTGATGAGCGGCGCCAGGTCGGCGCGGTCGGCGCGTACCAGGATCTGGACAGGCCCTGGCAGGGAGTTCAGCCAGGCACCGAAGGCGCCGATCAGGGCCTGCTGCTCCTGCGAAGTGCGCAGGGCGAAGTTCACCGTGCCGACCGCGGCGAGCAGGGACGCTCCGTCACGGCCGAGGTCGACCACCCCCTGGGCGTCGATGCCGTCGGCGACCGGCGCCGCCGGCACCGGAGTGACCACGGGCGCCTTACGCGACCGGCCACCCCCGCCACCGGCACCGCCCGGGCCTTGCGTGGAAGCGGAGCTGCCGCCATCGTCGCCGGCCGAGGCCGACGCGGCGAAGGCAGCGTCGATGAACGCCGGCACCGGCGCGACGCCCTCGGGAGCGTGCACCTGATGGCGTGGGGTGCGGGCGTGCCGCCAGGCGGCCAGGACGTACTGGTCCAGAGGCAGTCCGTCGCGACGCCCGAGGGCAACAACGGCGCCGAGGGCCAGGACCGGGGCAGCGGCGGCGGTGAACACCAGCGGCGGCACCAAGGCGCGGGTCGCCTGCCACGCCAACCACAGCACGGCCCCGAAGGCGGCCAGGATCGCGGCCTGCCGTCCGGTCAGGCCGGCGATCAGCTGGTCGGGCCGGTCGATGTCCGCCGGGACGCGGACCCGGCCATCGTCGCCGTAGTCGACGGCGTAGCCAGAGCGGCGGCTGGAGGTGGTCACACGAAGGCTCCCTGCTCCTGTCGATGGTCTTTCGATGAGGGGATGTCGACGGCCGACGACGCATGGCACGGCCTTGGTGCGACCTGCCCGGGCAGGCGGGGCACCTCGTTGGCGCGATGGCCTCAATGACCGACGGCCCCGCGGCGGCGCGGGAGGACGCCGACGGCGCCGAGGGCCTTGACGATGACGATCGAGCGGACGATGCCGACGACCGTTGAACGGCGGGAGGTGAAGACCGAGCGGGACACCCATGACGGGATCCGCGCGAGGATCCACAGCAGACACACCGCGACCAGGAGGTTGACCAGGCCGGCGGAGTCGGTGGGCAGGCCGAGGAGGTTGAACCCCTCGGGCGTGAAGAAGACCCGCAGCGCGGCCAGCAGGGTGACGGCTTGCCCGAGCTGGATCGCCAGGCAACCGGCCAGCGCTCGCCACCAGAAGGTCGCGGCACCCGCGGTCGCCGGGGAACCGTGGCAGATCAGGAACAGCGGCGCGGCGATCACCAGCAGCACGGTGATCGAGACCCGGATGACGTACGTAAGGGTGACGATCAGCGCCAGGACGGCGGCGACCAGGCCGAGTATCAACATGAAGGAGCCGCCGTCACGGATGGATCCGACCAGCAACTGGGTCAGCCGTTCGCCGGTCGAGGCGGGGTCCAAACCCTCACCGACGACCGCGCCGGTGAGGGCATTGGCGAACTCGAGGAGGCGGCCGACGACTTCCAGGCTGACGTTCGCGGCGACCATCCCGCCGAACAGCCGTGGAAGGATCTCCTTGAGCGAGTACCGGGTCTGCAGCGACTCGTTGGCCATCACCAGCGCGCCGCCCGCCAGGATGAACAGCACGAAGACCGCGTTGGCGGCGACCTGGCTGCCGGTCCACAGCTCCCGAATCCTCGGATTGCCGGTCAGGTCCGGGGTAGCCAGGAGCGTTCCGCCCAGCAGCCGCAGTGTCGGGTTCAGCGCCGAGGTGACCAGGTCGGCCATCCACCCATCGATGGCCGCCTTCACCCGGCCGGTCAGGTCGAACAGGCCCGGCTCTTCGTCATCGGTGCCAGGATCCAGCGGAGCGCCGGGGTCGGGGCTGACCGGAGGCGTCGGAGCTGGCTCCGGCGCCGGGTCGGGGGTGGGCTCGGGCGTCGGCGCTGGGTTCGGCTGAGGCGAGGGCTGCGTCGGTGATCCCGTGGGCGGCGCAGGCTCGGGAGGCGCCTGAGCCGCTGGCACCACTGCGAACGCCAACGTGGCAGCCAAGACCGGCGGCCCTTCAGCGGACGTCCCCGCTTCGCGGCCTTCGGTTGCCCCCGCCGACCCGACCAGCGCCAGGGCAACGAACGCCAAGAGTCCGACACCGAGCAGCGGCTTCCGCCCACCGCGGCCCACCCCCGAAGACACGCTCTCGCGGGCCTTGGTCGGCGACCTCTGCAACGGCCGCTGATGGCCGCTCATGCGCCGAGGATCGACTTCAGGATGCTCATGAACACCGGCGCGAGGACCGCCAGGGCGAATCCCAGAGCGGCGCCCTTGAAGGCGGACTTGGCCTTCTCCACCTCGCCCGGGTCACCGCCGGCGAACATGTACCGGGCCCCGCCGAGAGTGAAGAAGAAGATCCCCGCGACGGTCAGGATCCCGACGATCCACAACGTGGCGGCGTCGATCACCTCCGGCAAGGACTTCACCGCAAGCATCCCTCCGCCCGCCGCGGCGGCAGGGCCGGCGACCGTGAACGAGGCCACCATCACGGCACCGGCAACCGCGGCCCTTCTGGCGGCAACGCCAACACGGTCACGAGCCGCCGCTGCCCTACCCACGCCCCCCGCCGCACCGGCAGCGGCACCGGCAGCACCGGCAGGGGCGGCAGCGGATGCCTCTCGGGCGTCGACCAGCGGCAGGCGCCCCGGCAGGTGGTCCGGGTGCGGGTCGCGACGATGCGGAAGCTGATGCGCGAGTGGTCCTGCGATGCCGCCGAGCCGGGCACGGAGGCGAAGCCGCCGGTGTGGCTCTGCCGCACAGTCAGCGGTCATCGGTCGTGGTGAGCGCAGGCGGGCCGGGGTGGGTGGCTCAGGACGCGGGAACACGGGCGACCTCCAGGTAGGGGTGGCGCTGAGACGTCAGGACTGATGCGAGGTGTCGGCCAGGACCGTGGCCCCGGGCGAGGCAGCGCACGAAGCGGCGAACGAGGCGCCGAAGACGGCAGGTGCATGTGCGGGGGGCGGCGGCAGCGGCTCGCGGCAGGTGAGCGCATGCAGCGCAGGACGGGGCGTTGCCGGGCCCGGCGGCTTTGGCAGGGGCGGCAGCGCCCGGCAGGGCGGCAGCGACGGCAGGGCGGCAGCGTCGGCTGGGCGGCAGCGTCGGCTG